>NZ_JAUBTS010000008.1:0-187095 GCF_036705105.1 Microcoleus sp. B9-D4 | reverse complement strand
TTTTTCTGTTCATTTTGGGTTCAGATTGCACTCACTTTTTTCGCTTCTGTGATTTATTGCGTAAGCGTTGCTTGCCGTAGGCGTCGCATCCCTCTTTAAAAACTGTCCGGAGTATTGGTATATTTAAGAGCCTAATAAATTTTGGATTCGCGTTTGTAAGTCTTTGAGTTCAGGAGAGCGATCGAGAATTCCCCATAATTTTCTAGCGTTTCCAGCATTAACCCTTCTCTCCCCCCTCCAACAGCTTTAGGATTGCCATAACTGCTGAGGAAAGCAGCAAAAAAAAATTCTTTAACACTCGGAGCGGCATTAAAAGATAAATTCACTTATAGCAATCCTAAATGATTCAAATAAATTTGTAGGGGTAGTGCTAAGAGTGCCTACCCCCTATCTATCGGGCAACCGGGCGTGGGATTGCCCCTACAATAATTATGCAAATGATGCGAGGATTGCTATATCTCCCTGAAAATATGAAATAATTGTCTTCTACTATACTTACCAAACCTTCCTTTTACATGAACATCCGCATCGGCAACGGCTACGACATTCACTGCTTAGTTCCAGAACGCCCTCTCATCCTAGGCGGTGTCAATATTCCTCACGAATTAGGATTACTCGGCCACAGCGACGCCGACGTACTTACTCACGCTATCATGGATGCCATGCTCGGAGCTCTCAGCTTAGGAGATATCGGTCTTTATTTCCCGCCAACTGACCCCAAATGGAAGGGTGCTGATAGTCTCGTATTGCTGGCACAAGTCAATCAGTTAATATTAGATAAAGGCTGGGAAATCGGCAATATTGATTCGGTGGTGGTGGCCGAACGTCCAAAGCTGAAACCGCATATTCAGCAAATGCGCGATCGGCTTTCTGCTGTCCTACAATTAAAACCAGACCAAATTGGCATCAAAGCCACCACCAACGAAAAATTAGGTCCCGTGGGGAGAGAAGAAGGAATCGCGGCTTACGCTGTAGTTTTGTTAGTGCTAAAATAAAACTTTAATCTACGTTTTAGGAAGGCCAAAACCATGCAAACTGAAACATTGGATTTAGAGTTACCCATAGACGCCGATATTATCGCATTGGATAAGGACGATCGGGTAGTCGTGCTAATCGAAGTCAAAATTATTGAAGCTCAAGAAACAGCAGCCAAGCAGAGGATTGCTGACTACATGATATCTTGGATGAAAGCTGTGTTAGCGAAGATATCCGAGCAACGCACCATAATTCCCTATGCTATGTTTGTTGACACCGAACAAATTCTGATTTTCAAATGGGACGGAGTAAATTTATCTGAACCTGTTTGTTCTCTAAATACTGGTGAGATACTTCGTTATTATGAGCCTGAATTTGGTAAAAAATGGATATCTGAGCGTTACTTAGAGAGTCTAATCGAATCTTGGCTGCGAGACTTAGGATATAACTGGAAATCTGAGATGCCGCCAGCATCAGAAAAACTAGCAATAATTGGCTTGTTAGAAAGGCTGGCTGGTGGAACAACAAAATCAGGAGTACAACTTGGTAATTTTGTATATAGAGACAAACTTCTTGATGAGTATTGCCACAGGGCGTGACCCTCAAGCAAGTACGTTGCTGAGGCAAATGCCAGCATCTGTACAGTTGACAATACCCAGTATTTGCTACATGGAATCTTTCTCTGCTTTAGAGGACGAAGTGAAGCGACACAACTATTTCAAGCAGCAACTTGACAATCAAATCAGCGAAGCTAATCGAGATTTGACTTCGCAGCACGCTCAGTCTCTATTTTTTAACTTAGGTCAGTCTAAAATCGACCATGAAAGACGACTAGACGATATAGATTTGCGTCTGCGCCAATCTATTGAGCAGTTGTCTCAAAATGCTGAGATGATTGATTTAACAGCTAATATTATTCAAGAAAGCTTGAATGCAACTCTCATCGCTAAAGACCCAACAGATAATTTAATTCTACACTGTATCTTGAGTCATGCCCGCTTGCACCCCACAGAAACCAAAGCATTTTTAAGCGGCAACATCAAAGAATTTCGCCAACTTCCCGAAGTTCAAGATGCTTTGCAACAGGCTGGAGTGGAAAAGTATTTTTCGCGCACTGAAGACTTTCTCGGTTGGCTACAATCTCAGTCAACCAATTTTAGATTTTAGATTTTAGATTTTAGATTCATCCCACGGATGAATCCGGGGGCTTGTTAGGAATGATGCGGAGCTTTTTAAAGTCTCTACGGATGAATCCAGGGGCTTGTGAGCATATTACTTTCGGTCATTGGTTATTTGTTATTGGTGATTGGTTCCTCGTAGTTGCACGCAGGTGGTAAACTAAAAAATTATGAAAATTTCTATGATGCTACATTCAAGACTGCGCTGGCTGGCAATTTTACTGGCGACAATTGCCACTATAACTCTGTCGGCGTGTACTCCAGCCCGATCGAACTTAGTAAACAGACTCATCGTTCCCACCCCCAGTGGCCCAGCTACCTTTAACTACCCGCTAAATCAATCTGCATACAGCGTTTTTGGCTATATGTACGAGGGATTGATCAACGAAAACGGCTTGACATCCGAGTTAGAACCCGGTTTAGCTGAGTCGTGGGAAGTTTCTAAAGATGGCAAAAAGATTGTCTTTACCCTGCGAGAGGGATTGAAATGGTCGGACGGCCAGCCTCTGACTACTGATGACATTATCTTCAGCTATGAAAAGATTTATTTCAATGACAAAATCCCTAGCAGTTTGAAAGATACTCTGAGAGTTGGCATGAGTCGCGAATACCCAAAAGTTAAAAAAATTGACAGCCGCCGCGTTGAATTTTCCGTTGCCGAACCCTTTGCTCCATTTATTAGATATGCTGGGGGAATCCCGATTTTACCAGCTCATATTTTACAGGAAGCTGTCGAAAATACAGATGCAGACGGCAATCCTAAATTCCTGACTACTTGGGGCACGGATACTGCTCCTAAAAAAGTTGTCGGAAATGGTCAATATCGAATGCTGAGTTATACTCCTAATCAGCGCGTGGTTTTGGAACGAAATCCGTATTTTTGGCGGAAAGATGCTGAGGGAAATCCTCAACCTTACATCCAGCAAATTGTTTGGCAAATTATCGAAAATACTGATAATCAACTGCTGAATTTTCGATCGGGCGATTTGGATACTCTGAATGTGGAGCCGGAAGTGTTTCCCCTGCTGAAACGGGAGGAAAAACGCGGCAAATATACGGTCTTTAACGGCGGCCCGGATACTGGCAGCGTGTTTATGTGTTTCAATCTGAATAAGGGGCGCAATGCTCAAAATCAGCCGTTTGTAGACCCGGTTAAGTCTCGCTGGTTTGCTAGTAAGGAATTTCGGCAGGCGATCGCCTACGGCATCAACCGCGAGGCGATGACTAACAATATTTATCGCGGACTGGGCGCGCCGCTACATTCCCCAATTCCGGCGCAAAGCCCGTTCTACCTGTCCCCAGAACAGGGATTGAAAACTTACAGTTACGATCGACAAAAAGCCAAAGAGTTACTGTTAAGTGCAGGTTTCAAGTATAATAGTAACGAAGAATTGTTGGATGCTGAAGGCAACAAGGTGCGATTTACTTTGTTGATGGCGGCAGGTAAAAAAGTTCGGGAACAAATGGCAACGCAAATTAAGCAAGACTTGGGCAAACTGGGGATGCAAATTGATACGCAGTTCCTGAGTTTTAACACTTATGTGGAAAAGCTGCGTCTGACGCGGAATTGGGATACTTACCTCGGCGGTTTTACGGGAGGTACTGAACCGCACAGCGGCTACAATATTTGGTCTGTTAACGGCACACTGCACAGTTTCAACCAGGGCCCGCAAGCCGGAGAACCGCCGATTCAGGGTTGGAAAGTTGACGACTGGGAGCAGAAAATTGATGACCTTTACGTGAAAGCTTCCCAGGAGCTTGATGAGGCGAAGCGCAAGGAAATTTATGGCGAGACGCAGCGGATTATAGCGGAACAAGTGCCGTTTATCTATATGGTGAATCCGCTGACTTTTGAGGCGGTGCGCGATCGCGTTTCGGGAATTCGCTACAGTGCCCTCGGTGGTGCTTTCTGGAATTTGTACGATCTGAAAATTGCCCAATAGTCAGCAGTCAGCAGTCATTAGCAGTCATTAATTAATGGAACCTAAAATTTTACAGAAGTTACTCGAATCTGTCGCGACCGGCGATGTTAGCCCGATCGCAGCTTTGGATAAATTAAAGCATTTTGACTTTGAACAAGTCGGCGATTTTGCCAAAATTGACCACCACCGCACTTTAAGAACGGGTTTTCCTGAAGTAATTTGGGGCCCAGGGAAAACGCCCGACCAAATTGTTGAAATTATCGAGGCGATGCGCGGGCGAAATTCTGCGGTGATGGCGACACGAATCGAACCGGAAGTTTTCGAGCAATTGCAACACAAAATACCCGATTTGTGCTACTACCAAAAGGCTCGAATTTGTGCAATTTCTCCTAATTCCCCAAGTCCGCAGCATCCGGGTACTGTGACTATTATCAGTGCGGGAACGGCGGATTTACCTGTAGCCGAAGAGGCGGCAATTACTGCGGAACTTTGCGGTTTTCAGGTGCGACGTTTGTGGGATGTCGGAGTTGCCGGCATTCACCGCTTGCTGAGCAACCGGCACGTGATTACTGATGCTGATGTGTTGATTGCGGTTGCGGGTATGGAAGGTGCTTTGGCGAGTGTGGTTGCAGGTTTGGCAGATTGTCCGGTGATTGCTGTGCCGACGAGTGTAGGTTACGGCGCGAGTTTTGGCGGGATTGCTCCTCTTTTAACTATGCTCAATTCTTGTGCGGCTGGTGTGGGTGTGGTGAATATTGATAATGGGTTTGGGGCGGCGATTTTGGCTTGTCAAATTCTCAGAAGTGCTGGCAGAGTGGGGAAAATGAAAGAGGAGGAGAATCGGAGAGAGGGGGAATAGTTTTGAGTTTTGAACTGAAATCCTGAATCAGGGAGGGTTCTCTTGGCATTGCCCCTACTCCAAACAGGTTTCTTTGTTCTTCATTTACCTGAAATCTGCTGTAATTTTTCGAGTGCAGTGCGAGCGCCCCCCTCGCGAAGACCGCTCGCGCTATAGTTAGAAACCCCTTCCATCAGACTCTTGAAACCGCATCTACACAAACTCTCGTCCCAGCAGAGGGCGACTAAAAAATACAGGAGGTATTATTAAAGCCGGGTTTGATATTACTTGCTAGCCAGCCAAACCGGATAAGCAGATGAATCCTCAGCTTTTAACTTTTGCGCCTGATAACTCTTGCTAGTCCAACTAGCTACTGTTTGCAGGTTTTCTGTCAAAGAACTTTCGCTGCCAAATGCTTCAAATCCCAAAGTCCACCACGCGCTGCCGTTAATGTTCAACTGAGTAAGTTCCACGGTGCAACCTTGGGGAATTGGGGCTTCCACAGGCACTGACATCAGGGAACCAGGGGTCGAAACTTGATAAAGACGCTGCGCTCGCTTTTTCTTGACTCCCACCCACTTTCCTGTCGCCAAAATATCCGCCGGTATTGGCGCCATCGTGTCCGCACAAACCCACTTCAGCCACTTTTCGGCTTTGCCTTCCCAGCGGTTGCCGAACTGCATTGTCCCCAACTCTCCCTGACGCCACTTTACCTCCAAGGTTTTCCCACGCAGCTTCACTCCTAAGTAGTCGCAGCTTGGTACTAGCAAATATATGTCTTCCCGCTCTTCGGGAGGCGAAAGATACGTGCCGAGACTCTCGCTTCCAAACCATTGATTGATTGATTTTGGCAGTGCACCGCTATAAAACCACCGCATTTCCAGACTGGCCCGCATAAATTTTTCCTCCGTTCCACAATTTTCGTCAAACCCAGACTGGATTTGCCATACACCATCGACTTTTGTGCCTCTCCACTCTATCCTCCCCCCTCTGGGGCCCAGAGTCTACCCACAGTCCTACCATTTTAGATTTTAGATTTTAGATTAGGGAAAGACTGACTATATAAGGGTTGAGAGCCTAGCGTTGCATTTTTTTTACTGGTGTCCGATCGAGATCTTTAAAAAAAATTTCTCACAATCCTTTACATATCTTCACAAGTCTGTTACATTTAGTTACAGTACACTAAAAACCATTTAGGAAAAAAAACATGACTAACCGAGGCTTAATGCTGGACGACCAAGGCAAAATGAACAATTTTGCGATCGAGCCGACAGTATACATCGATGACGAACCCCGCACCGGCTTTACCCCCTACGCAGAACGCTTAAACGGCCGCCTTGCCATGATTGGCTTTGTTTCTCTCTTGGCTTTAGAAGTTTCGACCAAGCACGGGCTGATTAGCTGGCTGACTCACCTGTAATGATTTTGTTAACAATTAAACTATATGGCTATGGATCGCTGGCGGTACACAAACAGCGATCCATAGCTTAACTATTTTTAGCGGCAAGGTTTGGTGAGACAATTAAAATTAAATATTTTTGTTTTACCCTACTCGTAAAAAGAATGCTCAAACGAATTGCGGCAATACTTCTGGTGGTTCTCAGCCTCACCTTGACCGGTTGTGTGTCTAAAGTCACCGGACTCAAAAGCTACGTTGATACTGGCGATGGCTATCAATTTCTCTATCCTAACGGCTGGCTGCCGATCGCGGTTTCTAACGGGCCCGATGTGGTGTTCCGCGATTTGATTCAGCAAACCGAGAATGTCAGCGTGGTAATCAGTCCAGTCGCGAAGGACAAAACTCTGGCGGATTTGGGATCGCCGACGGATGTGGGATACAAGCTCAGCAAAAGTGCGATCGCCCCGGCTGATTCGGGCCGCGAAGCTGAATTAGTCAATGCAGAAGCTCGTGAATCGCGATCGAAAAACTATTACATTTTAGAATACGCCGTTAAGTTGCCAAACCAAGAACGCCACAACTTAGCGAGTGTAGCAGTCAGCCGCGGCAAACTTTTTACCCTTAACGTTTCCACTACCGAAGAACGCTGGCCAAAGGTAAAAGAAGCTTTTGAGAAAGTTGTTAAATCTTTCTCTGTTTATTAGTAGGTTAAAAAGTAGTTGGGAATGGGGAATGGGGGACTGAGCCTTGGGCATTGGGCATTGGGCATTGGGCATTGAGCATTGGAGGCAGAGCCTGGAAAGTTATTGGTAAAACAAATAATCAATAACAAATAATAACTGTCAACTGTCAACTGTCAACTGTCAACTGTCAACTGACTTCTTAACTTATGAAAATTCCAACTTTTGTATTAGCTTCAGCTTCTCCAGCGCGCCGCCGCCTGCTAGAAAATGCCGGCATTCAAGCTGTGATTTGCCCCAGCGACTTTGATGAAGGGCAAATACAAATGAAAGATGCCACTAATTTAGTGCAGGTTTTAGCAGAGGGAAAAGCTGAGGCTGTAGCTAAGTTTTTACTGGCTAATTCTCACCCCCAAATCCCCAATCCCAAAGCGTGTTTGGTGTTGGGATGTGATTCAATTTTGCTCATAGATGGCGAAATTCACGGCAAACCCAAGGATGCGGAAGAAGCAATCTCGCGCTGGCAGAAAATGCGCGGTAAGGTGGGCGAACTGTATACGGGTCATGCTTTGATTGATACTAGATTCGATGACTTTGATCAGGCAAAGTCGCGATCGAGCATTCGCTGTCAAGTTACAAAAGTTTATTTTGCGGAAGTTACGTCGCGCCAAATAAAGGCTTACGTCGCTACCGGAGAACCCCTCGCCTGTGCAGGCTGTTTTGCACTGGAAGGTAAAGGCGGCTTTTTTGTGGAACAAATCGAAGGATGTCACACAAATGTGATCGGTTTGAGCTTACCTTTGCTGCGGCAAATGCTCACCGAAATGGGATATGATGTGGCGGATTTCTGGCAATCTTAAATATTGTTGAATTTATGTCAGGAATCGAGAGGCAGAGCCTCGCTTATATGCCTTCCCAGGCAGAGCCTGGGAACGAGGATTGAGAGCCTTGTTGTTATGGAATGGGCGTTTCGCCCGTCCGTGCTATGCAAATTAGCCTTGGCCACCAGTTGGTAATTATCCTAGAGCGATCGTCCCGTCAGACACAGAGGTAAACTGAAGTTGACTCGGCGAAACCTCCTTCACCAAAGCCAAGATATTGCCGCTGCTAGCTTCCCGAATCACCGTCGCCTTAGTATTTAAAATTCTAAAATCAGCAGTGCGAGGAATTCCCGGAGGAAAAGGCCCGCTGCTGTCATAATCTCTGGCATCACCAATTGTTAAAAACCTTTCGCTCAAAACAATATCATCTCGCGTCAATCCAGACGCCAATCCAATTACATCACCTTCAGCCGGATTGTAATCGAGAATAAAATCGGCAGGCACTTCATCGACATCAAAATTGCCACTAGGAGGCGGTTGAAGCGAACCAATTTCTCCCGAAGTGGCTCCCACTTCTGTGCGAAGGACAAACAAATCTGCACCTTCACTTCCCCAAAGTCTATCAATTCCAGCATCACCGATTATAGTATCATTTCCACTCTCTCCTACTAAAGCATCATTCCCTTTACCGCCGCGAATAAAGTCATTTGCCGTGCCTCCATAAACGTAGTCATTATCTTGATCTCCGCTGACAAAATCGCTGCCACATTCTCCATAAAGAATGTCAAAATCTTGGCCGCCGCGAATAGTATCGCTGCCGCAACCTCCGATTAAAGTATCTGTGCCGCTGTTACCGTTCATCAGTTCCGCACCACCGGAACCTCTGACAAAATCGTTACCAGCTAAGGCCCGCAAACCTCCGGGAGTATTCCGCAGAATTCCATTTGCTAATTGAAATGCGTCGTCATTGGGAGTTAAGTCAAAAAAGTTGGGGTCGCTGCCTGGATTTGGCAATGGCCCTGTGAGTAATGTGATGTTTGGGGGATCAGCAATAATTGGATCTGAATTTTCAGCTAATGCTCTAATTTCTCCGAGATTTGTTTCTAACATCCTAATTTTCTCCTTTTTTGATTGACTTTGTTGACATTCTGATTTTAACAAAGGTTTCAATTAATAAATCTGCGGGAATCTGGGGTTAAAACAATCAAATTACTGTCAAAATTGCCGGAGACCCTTTTTCAACAAGCCGAGGTTATTGACAGCAATCTGCTCGTCCAAATCCGCAAATATTTTGAACTGTGCACCAATAATTCTGGGGATCGCGTACTCTATTACCCGTCAGCAGTCAGCGTGGGAAAACCCAGAGACTGCTAATTGTCATGAAACCTTGAGTTAAGTCAGGAATAATTAATATGCTAGACACTGCGATCGAATCTATTCAAGCCAGAGAAATCCTCGACTCCCGCGGCCGCCCCACCATTGAAGCTGAAGTTTACCTAGCTAACGGTGTTGTCGGACTCGCCCAAGTCCCCAGCGGCGCGTCTACAGGCTCTTTTGAAGCCCACGAACTCCGCGACGACGACAAAAGCCGTTATGGTGGCAAAGGAGTCCTAAAAGCCGTCGCTAACGTCGAACACAAAATTGCCCCCGCTTTGGCTAATCTAGATGCGATCGACCAAGCACTGGTAGACAAAACCATGATTGACTTGGACGGTTCCCCGAACAAATCCCACCTCGGCGCAAATGCCATTCTCGGAGTCTCCTTAGCCACAGCAAAGGCGGCCGCCGAGACTTTAGGACTCCCCCTTTACCGCTACTTGGGCGGGCCCTTGGCGAACGTTTTACCCGTGCCTTTGATGAACGTGATCAACGGGGGCTCTCACGCTAACAATAATGTGGACATTCAAGAATTTATGATTGTCCCTGTGGGTGCGCCTTCTTTTAAAGAAGCTTTACGCTGGGGTGCAGAGGTATTTGAATCCTTGAGTAAAGTCTTAAAAGCTGAGGGTTTGCTGACTGGTGTGGGTGATGAAGGCGGTTTTGCGCCTAATCTTAAATCCAATCAAGCAGCTTTGGATTTGTTGATTGCAGCTATTGAAAAAGCTGGCTACAAACCGGGTGAACAAGTTGCTTTGGCTTTGGATGTTGCTGCTAGCGAATTTTACAAAGATGGGCAGTACACTTACGACGGTGTGGCTCATTCGCCGGCAGAATTAATCGATTATTTGGATGGTTTGGTGAGTCAATATCCCATTGTTTCCATTGAAGATGGTTTGCATGAAGACGATTGGGAAAGTTGGGTAGCGCTGACGCAGAAAATGGGCAGCAAAGTTCAGTTGGTGGGTGACGATTTGTTTGTTACTAATCGCACGCGGCTGCAAAAAGGAATTGATTTGAAAGCTAGCAATTCGATTTTGATTAAGCTGAATCAAATTGGTTCTTTGACAGAGACTTTGGATACGATCGACCTGGGCAAACGGAACAGCTATCGATCGATCATCAGCCACCGTTCTGGTGAAACTGAGGATACCACAATTGCCGATTTAGCCGTAGCGACTCGCGCCGGCCAAATCAAGACTGGTTCTTTGTGTCGCAGCGAACGAGTTGCCAAATACAACCGTTTGTTACGGATTGAGGATGAATTGGGCGATCGGGCAATTTATGCAGGATCGATCGGTTACGGGCCAAAATAACACTTGGTAATCTAAAATTTTCGTTCCCAGGCTTTACCCCTTGGTGAGAACTTAACTCAAACCGATCGTCTCTCTTGTTGGTATCGAAGTCTAGATCCCCCCTAACCCCCCTTCATAAGGGGAGTAGGGGGTGGGACAAGAAATCTTCTCAAAGTCAACCCCTACTCCCCTTATTAAGGGGGATTTAGGGGGATCTAGACTCGACTAAAAGCGACATTTATTCCAGTTAAATCTGGATATTACCGATCCTCAATTAAGGATAGAAAGCCAATTGTGGCAAACCCAAAGTTTCTTCCCAGCCCATCATCAAGTTCATGCACTGGATGCCTTGGCCGGCTTGTCCCTTAATTAAATTGTCGATCGCCGACAGCACAATCACCCTGTCAGTACGCGGATCGACTTCCACACCGATGTAACACAGATTTGTGCCACAAGCCCATTTTGTTTGCGGATAAACTCCAGCAGGTAACACTTTTACCCAAGGAGAATTGCGGTAAAAAGCGCTGAAAATTGTGATTAAATCTTCCCGCACCAAACCCGGATCGCGCAAAGTTGCGTACACAGTCGCCAGAATTCCCCGCACCATCGGAATTAGGTGGGGAGTAAACTGAACTTTAATATCGTGTCCCGCTAAATCGCTGCAAATTTGCTCGATTTCTGGCGTGTGGCGGTGGCGGCCAACGCCGTAAGCCCCCAGAGAACCCTCTGCTTCAGCCAACAAGAGATTAACTTCGGCTTTGCGGCCCCCTCCCGAAGCACCGGATTTGGCGTCGATAATTGCTGTTTCTGGCACGATGAGACCTTGTTTGAGCAAAGGTGCCAGGGCTAATAAACTAGCAGTGACGTAGCAGCCGGCACAGCCTACTAACTGAGCGTTTTTAATGCGATCGCGATACAATTCTGGCAAACCGTAAACAGCCGTGGCAGCTAAAGCAGAGTCCGATCGCTCGCCGCCGTACCAAGCTTTGTAAGTGTCGAGATTTTCAAATCTGTAATCAGCCGACAAATCCAAGACTTTGCAGCCTTTTTCTATCAGCGTCGGTGCCATTTTGCAAGCTAAACCGTTCGGCAGCGACAGAAACACAACTTCGCATTTTGCCGCTATTTTGTCTAGGTCGATCGCCTCGACTGTCAAATCAATGCAGTTAGTCAGATGCGGATAAAGGCTGGAATAAGGTTTTCCTGCACTGCTATCCCCGCCCAAATAAACTACTTCAGCCGCCGGGTGATCCGCCAGCAGTCGCACAAGTTGCACGCCGCCGTACCCTGAAGCGCCGATAATTCCTACAGGCACACGTCCAACATCTCCCATTTTCCTTTATCCCCTCAGCCGTTGAAGTCAAAAACGCTTGAACTTTTGCTGCATTGTAGTACCAAACGTCAACTTTGGTGGCAAAGAATTGTGTTGTTTTGTTTTGGAGGTGCATTTTTGTTAATTTTCGGCTGTTTGACACCGCCCAAAACCCATACAAAGGCCTGGAGATCCCAAAATTTTAGACCAAAGTTCCATCTTCCAGATTCACTGCGCTGCAAGTAAATCTAAAATCTAAGATCTAAAATCTAAAATCGACTGACCGATCGCCAAAACCCTAAAATTAACAAACTGATGTGCGATCGTGCTATAAAAAAACTTACCTTAACCCATCCACAAACCGGAGATTAACATTTTTCCCTCTTGCCTCTTGTCTCTTGCTTCCTGTATCCTGCCTCTTCCCTCTTCTTTCTTCCTACCATGGGCATCCTTGTAGAAAACGTATCAAAACAGTTTGGCAGTTTCCAAGCACTCGATCGAGTCAGCTTAGAAATCGAATCCGGTTCCCTAGTCGCATTGCTGGGCCCGTCTGGTTCCGGCAAATCCACCCTGCTGCGACTGATTGCCGGTTTAGAAATGCCCGACTCCGGCAAAATCTGGCTGACAGGGCAAGATGCCACAAATACTAGCGTCCAAGACCGCAAAATAGGGTTCGTGTTTCAGCACTACGCGCTATTCAAGCACATGACAGTGCGAAAAAACATCGCTTTCGGGATGCAAATTCAGAAAACACCGCCCGCGAAAGTCAAATCGCGGGTAGAAGAATTGTTGAATTTAGTGCAATTGGCAGGATTGGGCGATAGATACCCGTCGCAACTTTCAGGAGGCCAGCGGCAGCGGGTGGCCCTCGCCAGAGCCCTGGCTGTGGAACCGAAAGTGTTACTGCTAGACGAACCTTTTGGAGCTCTCGATGCCAAAGTTCGCAAAGATTTGCGCGCTTGGTTGCGGCGACTGCACGACGAAGTTCACGTTACCACAGTCTTCGTGACGCACGACCAAGAAGAAGCGATGGAAGTTGCCGATCGAATTACAGTAATGAATAAAGGTAAAATCGAACAAGTCGGCACACCCGCAGAAATTTACGACCATCCCGCTAGTGCCTTCGTAATGAGTTTTATCGGGCCAGTCAATGTATTGCCCAGTAGTTCCAGAATGTTTCAAGACAACGGCTTTGACTCAGCCAACCCAGAGATTTTCTTGCGCCCTCACGACGTAGTAATTGAAACTACAGAAAATAGTGCAACAGTGCCTGCAAGAATCAGTCGCTTGATTCATTTGGGATGGGAAATTCAGGTAGAATTAACCTTAGATGACGGTCAAGTAGTAAACGCTAATTTGACTAGAGAAAGATTCGATAGCTTGAACTTGCAGCCCCAGCAAAGAGTGTTCGTAAAGCCGAAAGATGCCAAGTCCTTTCCACTTTTTTATTCCATCTAAGGATCGCGAATTAAATAACTTACAATTTTAATTGTTATTGTGGGATGGGCGTCGGGCCCGTCCAAAAAGGACGGGCGAGACGCCCATCCCACAAACTTGTAGAAGTTATTTAATTCTCATTCCTAAGATCGATTGTGAAAACTCAAGCTAAATTTAGATTGGATAGGGCCTTTCCAAGGATGTGGCGCGGTGCAGTGTCTCTACAAAAAAAATCTAGGGACACGGCACCGCGCCGTGTCCCTAATCTTTGATACTGACAACTGTCCGCTGACTACTGCGCGCTGAGTTAGTCTTTAATTTTGCTGACAGCTTTTTTGACTTGTTGCTCAAAGGATGTAGCTTCTGTATTGGAAGGATTTTTCATTTTTTCAATGTCAGCGTCTCCCTGAACTTCGTTGGGTCCTTTGCTGGCTTTTTCTTGAGTTTCTTCCAAGGACATTGGTTTTTTCAGTACAGCTTCTTGAGATTCTTTTTCAATTCCTAAAAGTTGGTCTTCACCTTTTGTGGGGCTGCTAGTAACTGCAAAAGCCGGGAAAGCATTAGAAACAAACATCAAAGCACAAAAACAAACAGCTATTAAACTGCGGACTAAACGCTTGGCAGGGAAGTTAAAGCTGATAAAAGACATACAAAATTTCTCCGTTTTTAGAAGTTTTGATCGCTAAGATTGTTAACAGGCTGAAGCTCACTCATATTCTGCACAATCTTTAACTCAAGTTTGATAAAAGCAACCGTTGCTTTCTTTCAAATTGAGCTAATATATAATATTTAGCTGAAAAAGCTGGTATTTGAAATCCTTCTCAGGGAATATTTCTAGTTGACTGGCGTCGATCGCCCCAAGAGATTTATGTAGAAGGCACTTGTGTAGAATCAAAAAAATTCTCTATAAGTGCCTTCGGATGCGCCTCACATAGCAGTATCAATGTCAGTAACTGGTTTTATCGTGGGGTGGGGGCGGATTTATTTAGCCTCTTTGCAAGGTGAGAGGGCGCTTGAGTGAACCCGCAGGGCGGTTTGTTGAAAATGTTGCAAGATATGAGATGCGCCCGACTATCCACTGACTAATGACTAATAACTAATGGCTGCTGCTGTCGCACGGGAACTTGACATTTGGCTAGATAAGTTTTAATTTCTCCTACACTGAGTTGCCCGTAATGCAGCAGGGAAGCCAGCAGTGCAGCTTCTGCTTTGCCCTCAGTCACGGCTTCGTAGATGTGGTGGCAGTTGCCGGCGCCGCCGGAAGCAATGACGGGAATTTCGACCATTTCGGCAATGCTGCGAGTTAATTCCAAATCGTAACCGGCTTGAGTGCCGTCCGAGTCCATGCTTGTCACCAGAATTTCGCCGGCGCCGCGCTGTTCGGCTTCCTTTGCCCAGGCGATCGCATCTTTTCCGGTATTTTCTCGCCCTCCGCGCACGTAAACGTCCCAACCAGGATGATCTGCGTCTTGCCGTTTGCGAGCGTCGATCGCCACTACAATGCACTGATTACCAAATCGATCGCTAGCTCTGTCAATTAAACTCGGATCGCGCACCGCCGCCGAATTAATACTCACCTTATCAGCGCCCGCCCTCAACAAACTTTTAATTGTGTCTAAGGATTGGATGCCGCCGCCCACCGTCAAAGGGATAAATACGCGATCGGCCGTTCGATACACCACATCGATCATAATATTCCGGTCTTCGTGAGTCGCCGTAATGTCCAGAAACACCAACTCGTCAGCACCGGCATCGTTGTAAACCTGAGCCATTTCTACCGGATCGCCAGCATCCTGAAGGTTGACAAAATTGACACCTTTGACCACGCGACCGGCTTTCACATCCAAACAAGGCAAAATTCTTTTCGACAACATAAAATTCTCGTATTTCCAACTTATTGACCGCCGCAGCGAGGAAAAGGCTTTGTTGATATCTTCAAAAACCAGAAGTTAAGCAACAAATCTTAAAGATACCTTGTGTTTAACAATTCTCGATCGGAGCCGGAGAGCCATTTTTCAGTTTTTTTATGCCCCCTTAGCATAAATAAAACTGGGATCGCAGTGGGAGCCGTGACATTAGGTAGAATATTGGTAGATAGTTATATTTTCAGCAAAAAAGCACCAAATTTAACTCCCCAGATAGAACTGTGGGGTGAAAAATATGACAATTTCGCTTATGATCGAACCATAACTACCTTTGCTGGCGATCGAATTGTGGTTCGGCAATCCTGTATGGTTTGGTGCATCGACGATCGACTAAACAATTTTAGATTTGAGAACGGCCGATTTGAGGTTTTTTAGCAGCAATCTCAGTCATAAGCCGCGCGGTAAAGTTAAAATTTAAAGTTTAAAACCTCAAACCGGTTGACTTGATGTCGTTTTTAGGGCTGTGGTGACTTTGCAAGCCAATCCACATTTGGTACTTCGTACAGAGAAAAGCGGCAATCGCTACTTGCCGCTCTCCGGCAGCAATTGCTGGACAGTAGGGCGGAGCGATGACAATAATTTTGTACTGACCGATCGCTGGATTTCCCGTAATCACGCGATGTTACAGCAAATGGAGACAGGAGAGTTCTACCTAATCGACTTGGGCAGCCGCAATGGTTCCTTTGTCAACGGGCGGCGGGTCAGTATTCCTGTCACTCTCAGAAATGGCGATCGGATTATTTTCGGTCAAACCGAATTGGACTTCTACAACCCAACCGCCGGGCACCGACACGATCCAATACACGAGACAGACTCTGAAGATTTTACGGCGACTTTGACGGTGCGTAGCCTGATTAGCGTCATGGTAATGGACATCCGAGACTTTACAGTTTTGACTAGGCAGCTAGACGAAACCCTCCTCTCGGAAGTCATCGGCAATTGGTTCCGCAAAGCAGGACAGATCATTCGCGAACACGGCAGTTGGGTGGACAAATACATCGGCGATGCCATCATGGCCGTCTGGTTCCACAAAACCAGCGGTGTCAGCAGCGAGGAAATGATGCGGATTTGCCAAGCTTTGAGCGAACTGCACAAGGCAACAGACGAACTCAGCAGCCGTTACCCGCTGCCTTTTCCTTTGCGAGTCGGGGCCGGCATCAATACTGGTTATGCAATGGTGGGAAATTCTGGCAGCAGCGACCGATCGGACTATACTGCCTTGGGAGATACTGTAAACGCAGCATTTCGCCTGGAATCTTGCACCAAGCAACTCGGCAAGGATATCGCTGTGGGAGAAACTACCTACAAATATCTGACGCAATTGGGGGCCCAGGGCGCTTTCGAGCAGCACACCGTTGCTTTAAAGGGTTACGACACTCCCACCGTGACTTACGGCGGTACTTATGCTGACTTGAACGCTTTTCTCAAAACGAAAGGAAAAAGTTCTCCATAGCTAGAAAATGGGGTGCAGGGCAAAAATTAACCGCTTTAAAAAACCTAGGCCAACCTGGGTAAGCTCAGCGGTATAAGTTTGAAACGTTCTTTCTTAGCGCCTACGCTTCCTCGACATCGAGGTTGACCAAGAAACTCCAGTTAGAAACGGTATAATAATCACAGCGACGTGATATTACACCGGAACGTTTGATTTTTTTATTCAGTTGGTTCCACTCGCTCCAAACGTGCTTTTCCGAGTTCACCTCAGAATAGGCGGTTAAGGAGCGAGGTATTTTTTCACTTAGTCGCATAGCTCGGCGAGCAATCACCAGCGCGGCAGATTCGTCGCTAGCTAAGCCATACATTCTCAGATATTTTACCAAGCCGATAATGCTCGAATATGCTGGGTTAACTGTAATTAACTCAACTCCACGATTCGACAAAATAGGATTGAGTTGCTTGTAAAATTCACTGTACGCCCAACTCGACAACATTCGAGAATATTTTCTACCTTTCTCTCCTAAAGATTCCTTTTTTGTGGAGAAATCAAGTTCTTCACAAACTACGGGGCATTCAAATTCCGCAGCCTTTGCTGCTAGTTGCAGGCAAACTTTAACAATTTGAGCCTGTTGCTTGCCGTTCGGCAATCCCATCTGCAATGGAATCTGCCCTTTGGCTTTGAGGTTTCCTTGAAGATCAACATAAGCCCACCCAATAGAACCGGGATTCATATCGATACCGATACAACCGTACATCCTACTTCTAGAAACTTGATTAACAGGATTTGGGGTAAACTGCACAGCAATAACCCACTTTCCGTTTTTGCGGTAGAAGTGCCAGGTATACGCCCCGCATTCTGGCAGCCTATTTATCTTGCGATTGAAATCACCGACCTCGGAAGATACAGTTTTCCCGAATCGCGACTCCAAGCATTTGGGGACTCTAAAAGTTATTTTATTTCCATTCCACTGAGAGACTTGATTGCCGAAAGATTCATCCTTGGAACCGACAAAAAAGATATCGCCGTAAGGGACGAAGACTTTGAATGGCTTAGTTTTTAAGTATTCGAGTCTATTCGTTAGTAGGGTTAGTCTACGTTTCTTGTTGTGTATTTGAAATCGTACATTCTGCCAATTAGTGGATTTGTTATCGAGCGAACAGGCGATAGGGAAATTGCAGCCCGTCTTTGAGTTATGCCATTTTTTCTTGGCATAAAATTTACGAGCCAATACTAATTTGCGCTCCGCTTTCTTGAGCCATACGCTAAGAGACTTAATCTTTCCTTCAAGAGTTTTTATGTGTAAAATCCTATGCTCTTTGCCCGCGTCTACACGACCTTTGGCAGAACTAATTACACCGTTTGCGTGACGTTTATTGATGCCGTAGGTTTGCTGTAAGTGCGTGTTCCACTCGGACTTCTTGAATTCCGCATTCAAGAGTAAGTGGTTGACTGTTTCAATGCTTGCAGCCCTGAAGATTGGGGCGTAAGCTTCCAAGAACATCTCAAAATCTGTAAATCCAATCTCGTTAAGTTCATCTGCCGGTGTGGGCAAGCCTTTGCAGTACGTTATGGTAGCCATTGATTCGACCTCTCAATGCGGTTGTATCTTAGTAGATTAATCGCTTTCCAGAGATTTTGCAAGTTTTTCGATAAGTTTTTTATTTGGGCTCGACCTAGAGCCGTACAGTCGAGCAGAAAATACGGTAATAATTTCTAAAACGTCGCTGGCCAGGTCTTCTTCAAAGGTTGTGTCTTCTTTTTTGTTCAAAATTACCACTTCTACTTCGTGATATTCGCAGAGTGAAAAAATAAGTTCACATCCAAACCTTAGTAGCCTATCTTTGTGGGTAATTACAAGTCGAACCACTTCGCCGTCTAAGATGGTAGAGATTAGCTTTGTTAGTCCTTTTTTGCGGTAATTCATTCCACTACCTAAATCTCTAATGACTTCATATTCCCAGCCAAAAGACTGACAGTAGCCAGACAAGACAGCATCCTGTCTGTCAAGATCGGCTTTTTGATCGTGACTGGAGACTCTGGCATAAGCAAGTGTCTTTCCTGTTTTTTGTTCAACAAAGTCGGAAAGACGATATCGCCTGTGTCCGCCATCTGTCCGCACGGACTCTAGTTTTCCCTCTTTTTCCCAGCGTCGTATTGTGTCAACGCTGACCGCCTTGAGTTCTGCCAATTCACCAATGCTAATCAGTCTGTTCATTAATTTACCGAGAATCTGGTTCCTAAATCCTAGGTAAATCTAGGTAAATTGTCAACTGCCGTTAACCCCTTAAAATCGCAGTCCGAGTTTTTAATTTGGAGTGCCTTTTATAAACTTGCCTGCGATGCTAAAAAGTCAGCTAATATCATATATAACCTGCGTTGTCAATACCCCAATGGAAAGTTTATAACAGCCCTCTACCTATTGCGGATTTATCTGAAAAACTGCATAAGCAAAATGGTAGTCTCTACATAAATGCTGTGTATGAAATTGGGAGACAAAACTTCATGAAACGATTGGGTCGTCTATTGGCAGTATTGGGCTTAGTGCTGGGCTGCTTTGCATGGGCTGGAGACCAAAGCGCGATCGCGGCGTCATTAAGCCGTATCGTCTTGCCATCCTCCTCGCTCCTAGCTGTTGAAGCTCCGGCTAGAACCAATCGCGCTGATGAGAAGCTTGCCACAGAATACGGCAAAAAACTTGATTTGAACAACAGCGCCGTCCGGGACTTTCGGGAATTTCGAGGGTTGTATCCCACTTTAGCTCGACTAATTATTAAGAATGCTCCTTACGAAAATGTTGAGGACGTACTCAATATTTCAGACTTGACGGATGCTCAGAAAAAAGTGCTGCAAGCTAACATGGACAAATTCACCGTAACTGATGTTGAATCAGTCTTTATTGAAGGAGACAACCGGTTGAATAATGGTCTATACGACTAGGTAGCAGCGGGTCTCATTTGAAGTCAGAAGTCATTGGGCAGAAGGCAAACGGCCGAAAGAAAAGATTTTTTTCTATAGGCTGATGACTTCTGCCTTTAATTTCTCAAGACTTACTTTCAACCACCATTGGGCAAAAGGCGACCAAAATTCGCTAGATTGAAATAAGCGGGTTCCCCTGATTCATCTAAAATCTAAAATCTAAAATCTAAAATCTAAAATCTAAAATCCCTTGACTGACATTAGTTCAAGTCCCCAGATTCATCTGTAGACTCAATTCTAAAATCTAAAATCTAAAATCTAAAATTGACTGGCGGCAGACTTATGACTGACAAATTTGACGTATTGGTAATAGGTGCTGGCGCGGCGGGTTTGTACACAGCACTTTGCCTGCCAGAGCATTTACAGGTGGGCTTGATCAATAAAAATACCCTACCTGTTTCTGCAAGCGATTGGGCTCAAGGAGGGATTGCCGCAGCGATCGCCCCTGAAGATTCCGCAGCGCTGCACGTTCAAGATACACTGGCTGCAGGAGCCGGTCTTTGCGATTTGGATGCGGTGAAATTTTTAGTCGAGGAAGCTGGTGCTTGCATTGACTCCCTGGTGAAAATGGGCGTTGCATTCGATCGCACCGGCCCTGATTTAGCCCTCACCCTAGAAGCCGCCCACTCCCGCCGCCGAGTGCTCCACGCCGCCGACACTACGGGCAAAGCCGTGATCAGTACGCTGACAGCAAAAGTATTAAGCCGCAAAAACATTCAACTCGTATCTCCTGCCTTTGCTTTGAGTCTGTGGCTAGACAAAACCGGGCGCTGTCAGGGGATTAGCTCGATTTGTGGCTCACAAGTCAAGTGGCTGCAGGCCAAAGCCGTGGTGCTGGCGACAGGCGGCGGCGGACAGGTTTTTGCTCAAACGACCAATCCGTCGGTAAGTACCGGGGACGGGGTGGCAATTGCGTGGCGCGCCGGGGCGCTGCTGCGAGACTTAGAATTTGTGCAGTTTCACCCGACGGCGCTGAGCACAGCGGGCGCGCCTCGGTTTCTGATTAGCGAAGCGGTACGGGGAGAAGGAGCTCATTTGGTTGACAGTAAGGGATATCGCTTTGCTTTTGACTCTCACCCCAGCGGGGAACTCGCCCCTAGGGATGTTGTCAGTCGCGCTATTTTCCGCCACTTGCAGAAGACGGGGGAACCTCATGTTTGGCTGGATTTGCGCCCGATTGCGGTCGATCGACTGCGCTACAGGTTTCCGAATATTATTCAAGTGTGCGCTGATTGGGGAATTGATATTTTTTCCGAACCGGTGCCGGTGACGCCCGCAGCCCATTACTGGATGGGAGGAATTGTCGCTGACAAGTTTAACCAAACTTCGATTCCGGGTTTGTACGCGGTGGGAGAAACTGCGAGCACGGGGGTACACGGCGCTAATCGGTTGGCGAGCAATTCGCTGCTGGAATGTCTGGTTTTTGGGGCGCAGATGGGACTTTTGCAGCTAGAAGGTGGAACGCCGGAGGCATTCGCCGATCAGTTCGAGGCGCGGGAAATCTTGGAAAAATCGATTTCTGAAAAGGATATTGAGGCGATCGAAAGGTTGCGGGTCGAATTGCCGAATTTGGTGTGGCAGAGTGCGGGAATTTGCCGGGGACAGCGGGATTTGGAAAGGGCGATCGTCCAACTTGAGATTTGGCGGCAAGAATTTGCTTCGTTGCCTTTGAGTCAAACTTTGCTGAAGTTGCGGCCTGGACAAATTATTGATTTTTCCCCTGCTGAGGCCCAGAATAGCTCAATTTTGCGAAATTGGGGAGAAGTTGGGAATTTATTGGATATCGGCTATTTAATTGTCAAAAGTGCTGCGTTTCGCACCGAAAGTCGCGGCGGTCACTACCGGGTGGACTATCCTCTCACAGATCCGGATTGGTGCAGCCATACTTTAATTCACCAATCCCATTGGTACAAATCTCCGCGCATAGAAGATTGAAAATTTATTGAAAATTTGGGGTCAGCGCGTTCCCGTACCGTCACTTTCGGGGTTCCCGTTCGGGGTTGGTTCGTATTGTTGAGGATTTCCCAACCTAGAGGTTGGTGTAACTGTCCAAACTCTGGGGCTCTCGCCCGTGCTACGGGCTTTTGTGAAATTGCTAGTTGAGTTGCTGGCAAGTCGAGCCGCATTTGCGGTGCCGACTACATTCACTTGCAGGCAGGCCGCCAGGGTTGCCGTTGTTGTGAGCTGAATCAAAGTACGCATAGTATTCACAGCCTTATTCAAATCACCGCAATAGATCCCCGTCTGTACCACCTATTATATCTATCAATTTCCGTATTTCCACTGATATGTTTACATTTACTTTAATTAATTTTCGTAAGTTTACATAATTTTTTTTACATTAAGGCTTTTGGGGATTGGAATTTGGTTTGATGTTGTGATTTATTTTAATATTTTGTAACATTTAGATGAGACGGCAAGTTGCTCTCATAAGTTTTATATTTGGCTAAATCTATCTAATGACAGATGACAAATTACAGGATTTTAATTTAGGTGACTTTAGATTTGAGATTTTACTACTTTGGACATTTTTTTGAACGGTTTCAAAAAGCTTAGAAGCCTTACAGTTTAAGGATCGAGCTATTTTTTTAAGTTAGCTGCACAGGGGACGCCTGAAATAATATCTCCCTCACAGCCCAATTAGGGTTTGAGGCCTAAAAATTGCTCTAAATGTGTCTGAAATAATTGAGATTTTAGATAAAAAATTGAATAATTACAAATGACTTATCAAGATTGGGGTGGGGACTTTACCTACAGTTGCATTATGTTTTTAACTGCTCTTAATTAATAAAAGTGATATTGATTTTTCCCCCGTTCCTTAGCACGATACATCGCAACATCGGCATTCTTAACTAAAATCTCTGGCTCTTGACCGTCAATGGGATATAAACTAATGCCAATACTTGTAGTTACAGAAACTGTATGTTCTTCTAAAATAAAAGGCTGCATGATGGCGTCGCAAATTTTTTCCGCTACTTTCGCAGCTTCCTCGCGACCTGGAATTGCGGGCAAAATGACTGTGAACTCGTCGCCGCCCAACCGCGAGATTGTATCGCTACCGCGCAAGCATTTTTTGAGCCGACTGGCAACTGTTTTTAAGAGTAAATCGCCCACATTGTGTCCGAGAGAGTCGTTGATTGATTTAAATCCATCTAAATCTAAAAAGAGTAAAGCTACCAATTCCTGAGTGCTGGAGGCTATTTCTAGAGACCGATACAAGCATTCGTAGAACATTTGGCGGTTGGGCAAGCCGGTAAGAGCATCATGATAAGCTTGGTGGCTGAGTTCAGCATTTTTTTGTTCTAGGGCATTTGCCCGGAGTTGGCGCTCGGTAATATCTCTAATTGCTCCGACTAAAAAGAGATTGCCTGCAGCATCTTTATGTAGGGATCTTTTAGTCGCAATCAGATGCGTAATTCCGTTAGCGTCAGTAAAATATTCTTCATTTTCTCGCGGCTGGTGAGTTTGAAATACTAATTCGTCTTGCTGCCAAAATATCTCGGCTTCGGCTTGGGGAAATAAATCGTAATCGGTTCGGCAAGTTAAAATTTCTAAAGGATAGCCAATAAACCGACAATATGCCTGATTCAAAACTACGCAGCGGTGAGATCGATCTTTGACAAAAATGGGGTCGGGAATTGTATCGATTAGCGATTGTAAAAATTCTTTAGACCGTTTTAATTCTTCTTGCAAGTGCGCCAGATAACCCACAACTGCGGCACCAGAACCCACAATACTGAGGATTGGAGGAATTAACGGTAGCCACCAACCTGCTAAAAACACCAAGTATAAACTCGCACTCAGACCTAGACAGATACTTAATAAACAATAAGCCGATCGACCAAGCGATCGCAAATTCCAACTCACATTTGCTCCCGCCCAAGACCACAGCAAAATCCACAGCAACTCCGCAGCCTCTGGCCAGACATTGATACCCCCGCGCCCGTCGAGAGCTGCACTCAAAATTTGGCTCAAAAAATGAGCCTGAAGCTCGACTCCCGGTATTTGCTGGGGAGGACCAAACCAACCGGAACTGTAAGAATTTTGGTAAAAGTCTTTGAGGCTGGGGGCATTGGAGCCGATCAAGACAACGCGCGATCGTACAAAATCAGCAGGTACTTTGCCAGAAAGCACATCGCCCATCGATGCAGTGCGAAAACTGCCTCGCGGGCCGCGCAGGTTGGTCAAAATTTGATAGCCACGGCTGTCCGATCGAACGTAAGCACCGTCATTCGGTTGAAAAGGCCGAAAAACCCCCTTGCCTAACTGCAAGTATGTAGGATTGACTCTTGCTGGTTGAGGCGAAATTCCTTCGCTTTTGAGGTAAAGCAAAGCCAGTCTGAGTGCGAAACTTTGATGAGTTTTGCCGTCTCCGGGCCAAGCGTAGAGCAAAGTTCGCCGCACTTTTGAGTCAGCGTCGATGACAACGTTGTTGAAACCGATTCGATCTAGCTTGTCAAGTACCGGAGGCGGGCGAACTCCCAACCTGGTTTCGTCTGGCATCAACTCAATGCCGATTAAGTTGGGAATAGTTTTAAAAGTTTTGAGCAATTCGGCGTTACCCGGTTGAGTTGGCAAATCTCGGTAAATGTCGAGGCCGATCGCCCGTGGCTTGCCAGCGTGCAATTTTTGCAGCAATTGGGCCAAGACAGCATCCGAAATTGGGTAGCCGTATTTTTGCAAGTCAGCTTCCTTAATTTCTACAATGACGATGCGCGAGTCAATTGGTTCGGCCGGCCGCCAGCGCACAAATTGGTCGAAAGCAGCCCATTCCCACACCTGAAAACATCCGAACCAGCGCATTACAATCACCGTACTAGCAACGGCACTCGCAGTAATCAATACTCGGTGTTCTCGATCGACCCATTTTTTGATAGTTTCTAGCATATTTTGGGGATTTGGGCCTCGCCCTGTGAGCTTCTAAACTACTACTAGGTATAGGTTTTACATCTCCGGGGCGAGTCGATTTTAGATTTTAGATTTTAGATTTTAGATTATCCAATTTTTTGGTTTTTCGGTGCGATCGAGTAGATTTTAGATTTTAAATTTTAGATTATCCAATTTTTTGGTTTTTCGGTGCGATCGAGTCGATTTTAGATGTTAGATTATCCAATTTTTTGGTTTTTCGGTGCGATCGGGCTGCAAGAGCAGAAACCGGATTTCGCCACCAAAATATGTCGTTTCAACAATAATTCTGGAAGCAGAAACCCGGTTTCTGGCGTTTTTGTGTAAAAGTTCTAGTATTTATTCGCTGCTCTAAATACTAGAGAGCCACAAATTGTTTTAAACTTTTTCGTTCTAACTAATTTTTACTATTTTTTTATTGATTATAGATGCGAGATTTTAGATTAATTTCGCCGCACTAGCCCACGATAAACTAAGTTAAAAATCACGATATTTCCGGCCAATCAATCTAAAATCTGTCATCTATAATCTCAAACTTTCCTGTTACTTTTGAAAGTTGCGGGGGCCCGTGTAACCCGATAAATCAGCGAGTTTATCCAAAGATTGTGTCCCCGCATAAAACTGACCATTAATCTCCCAAGTCGGGAAACCTTTAACATTCGCAGCAGCAGCTTGGCAAATTTCAGCGCGGGAATTTTGCCCCCTGGGATCGCATTCAAAATAATCAATTATTTTGGCTGCTTCTTTGCCGAACAGCATTTTTTGGTCGTGGCAGTGGGGACACCAGTAAGCGCCGTACTCTTTAGCGCCGATTTGTCGGAGGTGGCGGGCCAAAGCAATTTCGGCAGGGCCGGAGGTTGTAGTGACGGCAGGGGGTGCAATTCCGGGGGTAGAGACAATAGGAGGAGGTGACTTGACGCTGTTATAAAGTCCCAAGGCGCCGATCGAACTCACCATTGCCACCAAAATGCCTGTAAACACCAACTGCCCGATATCTTCCCACTCGCGCCCGACTAGCACCAGCACAAACAGCGACAGCGCAAATAAGGCAGAAGTGACGCAGTAAATGCACAGATCCTGAATTTCAAAAGCCATCAAATACATCAAATAGCTGCTGAAAATTACCATCGCAGCGGTGATGATAAATAGCGCTTGCCAAGTGTTTTTTTCTAGTTGAGAGTGCAGTCCTTTATTTGTGGCGGGATTTACAGCTTTGGGAGCCAATGCCAGGATTGCTATGCTCAGGTAAGCCAGACAGCCTAACAAACTTAAAGGCACTGTGCCAAAGACTGTGGCGTAGGGACTGTTAAGAACTTTGTCGCAGCCGCTGGTGGGACAAATGACCGAGCCATTCGTGAATTTAGCGATCGTGAGATAGGCCGTTTCTACGACGCCTATGGCTGCGATCGCTGCCATCACAGTCCTCGACCAGCGATGAATCCAAGGGGTTGAACGTCGGCGAATCATTTTTTGATTTAGTAATTTGGGAATTGGGAATTGTTGACTGTTGACTGTTGACTGTTGACTGTTAATTGTTAACTAATGACTGATAACTGATGACTACTGACTACTGCCAACTGCCAACTGACTACTGCCAACAGTCAACAGTCAACAATTCCTATTTTACGTTTTACTTGTGACTTTGCCCGGTTCCGGTGTTGGCCCTCTTGAGCCATTAGCATCTCTATTTTCCTGTTCGGGCTCTTTCTGTGACAAGCTGCGACGGGCAGCTTCTACAAACTGACTGACGCGGATCGGATCGATGGGCTGCTCGATGCGGCCGTTTCGCTTCAGGGAACTCGATACGATTACGCCGTCAGCGGCCTGCATGAGGGTGGAAATGTTTTCCCACGAGGCGCCGCTGCCGATGAAAACTGGAATTCCCGCCGCTGCAGCACTCGCGAGTTCTAAGTCTTCGAGATTGGGAGGGCTACCAGTTGTCCAGCCGGAAAGGATTACGGCGTCGGCTAAAGCTCGCCCGATCGTCTCTTGGACGGCTGTGGTCAAGTTGGGGCTGCCTAGGGGGCGCCCGTGCTTGACTAACACGTCTGCTAATATTTTGACATCGCTGCCCAATTCCCGGCGGTAGCGCAGTAGCTGGTGAGCTTGGCCTTCTATTAAGCCTTGGTCTGTAGCCATGATGCCGTTGAGGACGTTGACGCGGATGAATTGAGCTCCTGTGCAGGAGGCGATGGCGATCGCGCTGTGGGCGTCGTTTCGCAGCACGTTAACGCCGATCGGCAGCGTCACGAGATTTGTTAGCCTCTCGACTACTAGAGTCATGGCACTTACCACAGCCGGATCTACGCTGTCTTTGGCAAAAGGAGCGTCGAAAAAGTTCTCGACAATGATACCGTTTGCGCCACCAGAAGCCAGCGCTGTAGCCTCTTGCTCGGCTCTTCCGATAATAGCTTTGAGGTTCCCGCCCCAGCGGGGAGAAGTTGGCAAAGGCTGTAAATGTACGACACCGATTATGGGATTCGGCGTTTTGAATATTTGTTTTAAGTCCACGGATTTTCCTGAAACCACCAAGTTCGCTGACGGCTGACGGCGGATGAGTCACGGTATATTCTAGAATTCTATAGCAAATATGCTGAGAACCCCGTGTCTTTAGACCGGGGATGAAAGCTAGAGGCAGGCTTTAGCCTGCAAGTTACCTTACATTGCTTTGCTTGTCGTTAACTCTACAAAATGCTACTCTATTTTGTAGATCCAGGGAAAACGAGCAATGTTAAACCTTAGTTACGAGTACAAATTGAAGCCAACCGCAGAGCAAGCTCAAGAAATTGAGCGGGTTCTAACGGTTTGTCGCAAGGTTTGGAACTACGCTTTGCGGGAACGCAAGGACTGGATCAACTCTCGTAAATGTGCGGTCAATGCTTGCTCGATTTCTAAGGAATACATCATTCCGCTTGATGCAGCTTACCCAAATTATTTCCAGCAAAGCAAATCATTGACAGAAGCAAAAGAGCAAATCCCAGAGCTAAAAACTGTGAACGCTCAAGTACTCCAACAAATCTTAAGACGACTGGAGACAGCTTTTGTGGATATGCAGCGCAAAGGAATGGGTTTCCCAAGGTTTAAAAACCAGTATCGGATGAGGTCGTTTGTATTCCCCCAAATGCTTAAAAATTGCATCCAAGGGAATTCGATTAAGCTTCCCCAACTGGGTCAAGTGGAGTTCATTAAGTCTAGGGAGATACCAGACGGATTTGTAATCAAGCAAGCTCGGATAGTTCGCAAGGCTTCAGGGTATTTTGTCGTGATGTCACTGAGGTGTGATGTTAACGTGCCCGACCCTGTAGCATCGGGAAATCCAATAGGGCTCGATCTTGGTTTGGATCAATTCTTGGCAACATCTGATGGTGAAGTAGTTAAACGTCCCAAGTTTTTGAAGACCAAACATCGCAAGCTGAAATTGCTGCAACGTCGGTTAAAGAACAAGAAAAAAGGGTCTAACAACCGCCACAAGCTAAACAGAAAGATAGCTAGACATCATCAGCATATTGCCGACACCCGCAAAGATTGGCATTTTAAGCAAGCTAATCATATTTGTGACCAGGCCGGAATGGTATTCGTCGAAGATATCGATTTCAGGGTTTGGGCTAAAGGGATGTTTTGCAAGCATACGCTAGATGCTGGGTTTGCCCAATTCGTGTCAATACTGCAATGGGTTTGCTGGAAACGAGGCGTATATTTTGGCAAGGTGAATAAAGATTACACCTCGCAGGTATGCCCTCAATGCGATACGCACACAGGTAAAAAGGAGCTTAAAGAAAGACTCCACCAATGCCCTGAGTGTGGTTACACGACGCATAGAGACGTAGCAGCAGCTCAAGTTATCCGCAATCGCGGATTGTCTGAGGAGGGACGCTTCTTGGACATTAAAGAAAATGCTTGTGGAGACGGTCTGACGGGGACTGGCAACGGTCTAGTTAAGAGTCGCGGAAGCAAGAAGAAGAAAGCTTGAGGGTGTGGCTTGGGCCCACCCTCAAGCAGCCTTTAAGAATCCCCGCGCTGGTCTGCCGGGGAGTACGTCAAATCCACGGGGGCGATTCGGATGACTCGATCGCGCGGTCAGGTCGGTAAAAGCCCGAAGCCATGCCATTTTAGATTTTAGATTTTAGATTTTAGATTTTGCAATTGCCACCTACTACTTACCTGACTCAAAGACGGATAAACAGCTAGAAGACAAAAGTCGCCGACAGCAAAAAATTTTAGACATCACGGATCTGTCCCAGATTCATCTGTGGAGTCAATGCTTTAATCTTTAATCTTTAATCTCAAATCGACTGACTACAATCGGGGTTGAAAGCTTGACTGCAGTTGCATTCTTTTTTATACCTTGGTGTCGGCAGGGGTTTTTCCTTCTCTATCGAGGTTGACTGGTGGAAGTTGTTCTCATAATTTTGGCTGTCACCGCAGCATTGGGGGCGGCAATCGAAGTGCTGCTGCGGGTGCTGCTGGGTTTTGGTAATCCCTTGATTTATATTGCCGATGCCGAGTGCGGCTATTTGTTGGCGCCCAACCAGAAGGTGCGCCGCTTGGGCAACCGGATTGAGATTAACGAGTATTCGATGCGTAGCGGAGCGATCGCCCCGATGGCCCCTCCACAAACTCTGCGCGTCTTGCTATTGGGAGATTCTGTCGCCAACGGGGGTTGGTGGACACATCAGACAGATACAATCTCGGAAATTATGGCTCGGAATTTGAGACTGCAAGTACAGCATCTGGCGAGCGATGCACAATTAGGTTCACAAGTCAACTATTCAAATTTTGAAGTTCTCAATGCCTCAGCCAATTCTTGGGGGCCGAGGAATCAACTTGCTTACGCCAAGCGGTTCGGTGTTTTTGGGGCAAAGGCTTTGGTTTTGCTGCTCAATACAGACGATTTGTTTGCATCGCCTCCTTGCGATCTGGTTGTGGGGCGCGATCGATCTTACCCGGATCACAAACCTCGATCGGCTACGCTAGAGTTATTGAGCCGCTACCTGCTACCTGCTGTGCCGACTCGCCCATTGGCAGCACCCGGAGCCACAAGCGGCGATGTAGTAGGCTGCAACTTAGAGGCTATTCGCCAAATCCAGAAAATAGCTGTATCCGCCAACATCAAGTTTTTGTTAGCCATCACGCCCAAGCGCGGCGAACTCGGCGGCCCGGGCCCTCGCGACTGGGAAGTCAAAGCTAGAGCGCGTCTCGCCGAACTCGTAGAAACAGAGAAAATTACTTACATAGATTTTCTTCCCATTTTCAATTGTGCGGCCGAATTTCCAACTTTGTATCGAGACAGCATTCACCTGAGTCCTCAAGGAAATCAGCTAGTTAGCAAAACCATCAGTCGTCAAATAGTCGCTCTTTTTTGGGATAAATCGTGACTTTACCTAAAGACGGATACTTGCCCACGACTCCGGTTGTCGAGAGCAAAAAAGTTAAAACCTTAGTTCAAGCCGCCAGATTCATCTGCAGAGTCAATCGATTTTAGATTTGAGATTTGAGATTTTAGATTAAAGAATTGAAGCATTGACTTGCGCGAGATAAATACGTTCGGCAAGTTTCATCGGATACAGGTTGTTTATTTCCCCGGTCCTGAGTCTGCTTTCGGAATGAATCCGGGGGCTTATATCCTGGATGCTTTTGGTCGATCTAAAGTCTAAAATCGTTCGATTGAGCGCAACTCGACGCAGGCGCTCGCCGAACTTCTCACGCCGAATTGTCCAATCTCAAATCGACAGACATCGAATCCGGTTGCATGGGAACAGTTACCCTCTTCAACGAACAACAAACCCAAACTGTAAAAGCACCCGGAAACGACACGATTTGTCTCGATTTAGCTAACTTGCAAAGTAGACTGATACTTTTAATCCAGACAATCTCTGACAACTTCAGAGAATCCGAATATAGCACACTCATCAGACAGGTCCCAGAGCATGGTGGTATCCCACAAAGCTTTAAGGAAAATCCCTAAAGCGCTACTCAAACTGGGTGTTTTCTAACCACAGTTGGGGCATTTTAAAATTTTAGAGCCACCTAACTTTTATGGCTCTAACCGTATTTTGCACAAATCAAGGAGGTGTATTCTTCACTGGTTTTGACCAACCTCGAACCGCAAGGATTACAGAGATGCTCTCAAGCCAAAGCTTGAGAGAAGTGAGAGAAAGTCCAAGTCATCATTACTGATGGTTTTATGCAGGCTACTTCAGTCTACACCAATTGTCATGAGTATTACCTAAAAGTCTAGGAAAATATCATCCTAGCAATTGCTCTAGCTCTTTCGGATACCAAGCTTGACCGTCGAGAGCCATTTGCTCGATCGAACTCGCAAGCCGCAGAGCTTTGAGAGCTTGTTCTCCTCCCACAGAAGGCTGATTTCCACCCCGCACGCAATTAATAAAATGCTCCAATTCTGCGTGGAGCGGTTCAATATTGCTGGTGTAAACTTTCTCGATCAACCCATCTTGACGGTAAAGCACCTGACCGTAATCCGTCACGTAATTGGCGGTTGTTTGCCGGTGAATCAAGATTTCGTTGTTGAGAAAATCTGCCTCTGTCAGAGAATTCTTGCAGTGAGCCACGATTGAACGGAGTTTGCGGTGTGTCACCTTACTGGCAGTCAGGGTGGCGACAATGCCGTTAGCAAAGTTCAGCGTCGCTGTCACGTAGTCTAAATAACCTGAATCTGAGGCCCTGCTGCCGCTGGCGGTCAGCTTCACCACTTGGGAATCTGCCAATTCCAGGAGCAAGTCGATGTCATGGATCATTAAATCCAAAACTACCGATACGTCGTTAGCCCGCTGGGAATAGGGACTCATCCGGTGAGCTTCCAATGCCAGTAACTCTTCAGTTTTCAGCACTTTGCCGAGTTCCTGAAAAGCTGGATTGAAGCGCTCGATGTGACCCACTTGTAAAATCCGGTGGGCCTCAGCAGCCGCGTTGACCAAAGATTCGGCTTCGGCAATGCTAGCCGCGATCGGCTTTTCAATTAAAACGTGAACACCCGCTTGGAGACAAGACATCCCCACAGGGTGATGCAGGCGAGTTGGAACGGCGACGCAAACTGCATCTACGTGGGCGAGCAAATCTCGGTAGTCTTCAAAGAAGCGAACCCGGTATTTGCTTGCTACATCTATTCCCCGCTCTACATTTATGTCTGCAACACCCACGAGCTCGATATCTTTTAGCAAGCTCAGAACTCGCGTGTGATGCTGGCCCATATTGCCAACCCCAATCACCCCAATGCGGAGGGGTTCAGGTTGACTTCGCTGGGCGAAAACGTTTGCGTATCCCAATGACATCCTATCTAGCACTCCTGGATTCTCCTCCACCACCACAGGAATCAAGCCCCTTGGCTTCCCTCAGCTACTCACAGCCATCCAGATAGTACCACAGTCAAACTATTTGTGAAGAATTTCTAAGTTCAGTTGCGATTATCCCATCGGGCAATTAAGCAGAAGCTACTTATACACAAGGGCAGAATACTGGCGTAAAGTTTTTGGAAACTGCGTATTGACAAAATTTATTAAGTATGTATAAGCACCGGGACGATCGTCCGCAGCATCGCAACAACACAAACCTGTCGGAATATTTGGCGATTACGATCAAACATTTTTCTGATTTCTGTTCAAAAGTAATAGTTAAAGCCATAAATTATACAAATACAACAGAGGACGCATCCGTATTACTTCGGTTATTTACATTCGGCAATCTTTGACTTCAAAAAAATTTACACCCTAGTCGATACCGAACCCGAACCAGTTCCCGAACCTCTCGCCGTTGGGGGCACAGCTTTAGCATTGGCAGGTTTAACCTGGTTAAAACACAAGAAAAAAATGGCAGTTTGAAGTGCGATCGCACCTCAACAATTAACCAGTCAGAAGTCATTTTTCAGAAAATATTCGAGTTGCAAAATTTTTCTCTCGATTCGGAGACAGAGCTCTGGCTTTCAAAATCGCAGCTACCAAAAACGCATAGGACAAAACTCCCACCAACGCCAGCAAAAGTACGCTGGCTGCTCCCGACGCATTCCACAAAGCGTGAAGTGCCGAAGCACTGAAATAGCCTACGCCCAAAATTTGCCAGCGCTTCCTGGGTTTGAGGGCGCTCAAACCGATAAAATATCCCAAATAGCCACTGTAAGCCATGTGTCCGGCGGCGGAACCCAAAATGCGGGGAATTAGCAACTGCAATCCTACTAATTGTCCGGCGTCGGGCCCTGCTTGCAGGGTGACATTTTGGATGACATTGGGAACGTACTGTCCCAGAGTTTCTAACAGTGTAAACCCGACTGCTGAGGCACTTCCTAACAGAATTCCGTCTAAAGGTTCCCACACGCCGATTCGATCGCGCCACGGATTTCGCAGCCAATTTCCCAGCAACATCGCTCCCAAAACGGGCAGGGCTTTCAGCAATTCTTCCATCAGACCCGCCCCGAAAAACATTCTGGTCAAAAAAGGCAAAAAACTGATTGTTTCGCCTTCGGTTGGCAGGCGACCGGGCAAAATTTCTCTAAATACTAATATAAATCCAATTAATAAGGGGCTGATCACAATCAGGACTGTAGCTAAAGCCGAACCAAGCAAGACCCACCAAGGCTTGTGTTTGCCGCATAGTTGATAGATAAAGTAGTAAGCCGCACCGGCGAGGTAAGCTGACAGCAGCAAGTTGAATGCTGCAGAATTTCCAACGGCGACAAACATCGATACGACAACAATAACTGTGGCAATACCTGGATATAAGTAAGCTTTTTGGCTTAATTGTTTGCCCGTGGAGGCGATCGGGAATAATTGAGTTAAAGTGAGAGCGTCTTTTTCGCTACCAGCAAAATTGCCCGTTTGTGGTGCTCTTAATCCGGGTTGATTCTGGTAAGGGGTTACGGGAGATTCAAATATAAATTCAGGGCCGTCAAGGCCGAGACTGATGCGATCGCCTGTTTCTAAAGTTTGGCAGCCTGAGAGCTTTTTTCCGTTGATATAAGTTCCGTTAGCGCTGTTGAGGTCGCAAATTTCCCATCTCGTCAAAGTACCCTGAGTTAGGGGACGGATCAGGGCGTGGCGACGGGAAACCATGCCGTGGGCGATCGACTCTAAAGCTATTTGACAATTGCGATCGCGTCCGAGGACCAATTCCCCATCTTCAGAAAGTTGGTACTTGGATACTGGGGTTCCCACAGCGTCTTTGGCTGGCACTTGTCGCAGAAATCCGATTTCATTAGTCATGAGTTATGAGTCATTAGTCATCAGTCATTAGTCATTAATCATGAGCTCGCGAGCTGTTAGCTGATGTTATTTTTGAGCAGTCTTTATTCCACAGTTATTGGTTGTTAGCTGCTGACTAATTACTAATTACTAATTACTCATAACTGCTGACTAATGACTAATGACTAATAACTCTGCTTATAGATTTGCCCTGGCATCCTGAACGGCTGCATAGAAAAATATGCCAGTTAGCGGTACGCTCAGGGCGAGGATGATGCCCGTGACTAAATTGCCAAGTTGAGCTTCTCCCGATGACAGCTCAAAGATGGAGCCGACTGCCGCGATCGCAGTGATGCACGAAAGAGCTAAGAGTAAACCACTTTTCGGAGTTCCTGCCATCATACTGATTTTACTGCCTTTGGCGAAAATTTCTGCTTGACTAATGCTTCATTCAGTGCGAGCTTGTTTTCTACTCTGTCTACAAACAGCACTCCGTTGAGGTGATCCATTTCGTGCTGAATTGCCCTCGACAGTAAGTCTGTTGCTATCAGGGTTTGTGGGCGGCCGTATTCGTCGCGGTAGGAGACTTCAATGACTTCTGGGCGTTTGACTTCTAAATAAACTCCTGGAATACTCAAACACCCTTCTTGCAAGATGCAGACATCGCTGCTGCTACTTTTGATGGTGGGGTTGATCAAAACCATTGGGGGTGTGGCGGGGTTTTCCGGGTCGCAGTCGAGCACGATTACTTGTTTGTGGACTCCGACTTGGGGGGCAGCCAAACCGATGCCATCCGCACTGTACATGGTTTGCAGCATTTCTCGGACTAGCTGCCGAATTTCTGCATCGACGCTTTTGACGCGCTTAGCTGGCTGCCGCAGGACGCGATCGCCTAATGTGTGTATTGTTAGGGGCGGTTTTTCTAACTTTTTCTTTTCAATCAAGACCTGAGCCGTCATAGAACCTCGCGGGATGTTTGGAAACCCCCAACGAAAGCTGTTGGGGGATGGAATTGGAACCAATACTATTATTTCCAATATTAATCTAATTGTGAACTACCCAGCGCTGATGCTATCGCATACAGCGTGGGCTTCTGTCTTCGTAGGGGAGTGCCTCAGATTGGACTTACGCCCCACCTTTGGACTTACCTTCCCTCCAACAGCAGAGACGGCCGTTCCATCCGTCTTTAGCATTCTGATACCTTCATTCCTGATATTTGTTGCAGCATTGCCATCTCTGTCGTGATGAGTGCCACAGTGAGAGCAAGTCCACTCGCGCACATCTAGAGACATTTCCGAGACTTGATGCAAACAAACTGAACAGGTTTTGGAGCTAGGGAACCATCGATCAATTTCTACTAACTTACCGCCTTTGCGGTCTAATTTGTAGCTCAGGAAATTGACAAACATTCCCCAGCCAGCATCAGAAATAGCTTTAGCTAAGCAATGATTACGAACCATGCCTTTAACATGAAGATTTTCTACTATGACAACTTGGTTTTTGTTGACCAGCTTTGCGCTGAGTTTATGCAGAAAATCCTGCCGACTATTGGCTACCCGTTCGTGTACCTTAGCAACTGATTTTTTAGCTTTTTTGCGAGAATTACTACCATCCTTTTTACGCGCTAACTTTTGCTGCTTACGCTTGAGATTTTGTTGATATTTTACAAAATGTTGAGGAGTCTCAAACTTAGAAATCTTAGTGCCGTCGGCAACGATCGCAAAGTGTTTTAATCCTAAGTCAATCCCAACGATTTTCCCAGAGGTATAAATTTCTCGCTTTTCACCTTCAATCTCAAATAAAATTGCAGCAAAGTATTTACCTGAAGGGTTTTGGCTAACTGTGACAGTTTTGATTTTTCCGTCAATCGGTCTATGTAATTTTGCTTTGACTACTCCAAGTTTAGGGAACTTGAGTTCAGAGTCAGAAACGACTTGAACATTTTGGGGGTATTGAATCGACTGCTTATGCTTTTTTGACTTGAACTTAGGAAACTGAGCTCTTTTGTCAAAAAAGTTTTTATAGGCAGTCGTGAGATTAAGCGTGGCCGCCTGTAGCACTTGACTGTAGCAGTCACTTAACCATTCATATTCCTTTTTTAGCGCTGGCAGTAAAGCATTTAATGCAGATTGTCCAAGCCCTTTGCCAGTCTCTTGATAGACTTCAATGGACTTATTAAGCGCGTAATTCCACCACCAACGAGCGCAACCAAAACTCTGTGCCAGATGCTGGGACTGCCGAGCGGTAGGGTATAAACGAACTTTGACAACTTTGCGTAGCATTTACTTACTGCTAATTGCTATTAATAGTAAATATTATATCAAAGGTTTTGCCGATCTGCAAAGATCGCAAAGCGAACAAGTGGGCATCGAACCCACTTGTTCTGTACGCTTTCATCCCGGCACTCAACGGACTACCATTAGAGTGCGGGACTTCCCGCTTGTTAGTTAAGTAGCCATGACTGGAAACGCACCAAACCAACGGCCGGTTATTTCTCTGGGGCTTTCGCCCGTTTTAGTGGCGGTAGAGCTTTTAGCTGCGATCGCGATTTTGCTGGCTGTGTTGCTCATCGTCAAGTTTTGGGCCGTTTTGCCCGATCGAATTCCCATTCATTTCGGCTTGGGGGGGCTGGCTGATGCTTGGGGCGACAAGGTGACGATTTGGATCTTGCCGGCGGTGGCTGCGATTATTTTTGGGGTTTTAACTGCGGTATCGCGCTATCCGCATACTTTTAATTATCCGGTACGGATTACTTCTGAGAACGCTCACCGGCAATATCTGTTGGGGCGAGGCCTTTTGGTTTGGCTGAAGGCGGAGATTTGCTGGCTGTTGGCGTTTGTGGTGCGGCAGCAAATTCTTGTCGCTTTGGGCAATGCTCAAAGGTTTAGTATGGAGTTGCTTTTAGGGTTAGTTGTTTTGATGTTTGGGACGGTTGGCGTGTATTTGCTCAAGGCTTATTCTGCTCGCTAGATGTAGCGCCAAAAACTTACATCTACCCCAATACCCAGTTTATTTGTATTAATAAAAATCAAGCCCCGATGATATTATGTCCTGACTACCAAAGAAATAAAATTAGTTTGTAGTCAGGACTAAACTCGTCATATAACTTTGAGGACTAAAGTCCTCATTACAAACATTTTTGAGGGCAGCTAATTGACAATCAAGCATCCAGGATATAAGCCCCCGGATTCATTCCGAAAGCAGACTCAGGATCCAGAAATAAAAAACCTGTATCCGATGAAACTTGCCGAACGTATTTATCTCGCGCAAGTCAATGCTTCAATTCTGTAATCTAAAATCTAAAATCTAAAATCTCAAATCGATTGACGGGACATGAGAGGAATCACAGGCGAGAGGTTTGTGCTACGGTAAACGCCGATCGACTAACCCATCAGATATGTTTGCTGATTGTTCATCGGCAATACTCGCAGCCGTTGATTTTTCAAATCTGGTTCTAATCCTAGTTCTTCCATAGGAATCACGCCCAACAAAACAGCGGAAACGCCTTCTGGTAACTCTAAACAATCAAATCTCCCTTCTCTCCCTTCTATAATAATTTGAGCACCTGCAAAAATTCGACTTTTTGTGATGCCAGCCGATGTTTCTACATCTCTTTCTCCTACTTGTTTTAAACCGAGTTGGCTAATAACGGGAGCTGGCAGGGAAAGCAGTGTCGCTCCGGTATCGACAATAACGTTATCGATCGTCACAGAGCGAACTTCCTCAGCAGAAATGAATCCCCGTTCAGCCATAACTAGATCGATGCGATTCGTGACGGCGATTGTTGTAATAACTTGACCCTTTTGTTTGCCTTGCAGATTGGGGAGTACGAGTGTCATATTATTTACCTATTTTAAAATTTTAAATTAATTGACAAGTCTTGAACGCGGATAAATTAAAGCATCAGATATGTTTGTTCTTCATTCATCGGCAATACTCGCAGCCGTTGATTTTTTAAATCTGGTTCTAAGCCTAGCCTTTCCATCGGAATCACGCCTAGCAAAATCGCATCAACTCCTTCGGGCATTTCAAGGCAGTCAAACACTGCTTGTCGCCCTTCAACTTCCAGCATAATATCTTGAAAAATCCGCCCTTTTCTGATTCCCGCAGCAGTTTCTACATTGGTTTCTCCAAGCTGGCTTAAACCTAACTGGCTGATAATGGAAGCTGGTAAGGCAAGCAGAGTGGCTCCGGTATCTACTAAAACTTTATCGATAGTTAATGAACGAATTTCACCCGCAGGAATGAACCCCCGCTCAGCTAGGACTTGATCGATGCGATTCGTTACGGTGATTGTTGTAAGAACTTGACCCATTTGTTTGCCTTGCAGATTGGGCAGCACTAGTGTCATATTATGTTACCTTTTTGACTGCAATTGGTGGAGATTTATATTGTAATATTATCTAGAATCCTGCTTGGTTAGTTAAAATCGTTTTAGTGACCGGCTAAAATTAGAATTTGCCTCAACGCATGACACCAGAAAACAACTCTTCTCAACCCAATCGCCCTGAGTCTAACGTGACTGTAGAAAGTCAGAACGGTGCGAACCCTACTGTGGCACCAGAATCAGGGACAATCGTCGCTACTGCGGAACCGGAAAAACCGGTGCCGCCGCCTCCAACTCGCAAGGTTTTTTTGCCACAGCAGCCGGAACAAACGACTACTGAGAAGTCGGGATCGGTGCTGACGCTGGGGTTGATCGCAGCGATGATTTTTGGGCTCGCCAATGACAACATTTGGCTGGGCTTAATGGGCGCTGTCGGTGCGATCGGCGTATCGCTGCGGTTGATGTGGCCGAGTTGGGGCAAAATCTGGGCGCAGGTAATTCCGCCGACTTGGCGCACTCTGATCGTCGCCTGCTTCGGGCTTTTAGCTGGGATTGTTGGCTTGCTGATGCTCAGCGGTAGTAATACTGAACCGGGAAGCCGCAACATCCAAATCAACTGGGACGCCATCGGCGCTCTCGGCGAGCTGATCGGCGCTTTGGGCCAAATTTTGATCGCGATTTTGGGCGTTTACGTGGCTTGGCGGCAGTACGTGATCTCGAAAGATTTGACGATTCAGCAAAATCGAATTACGCAGCAGCAAACGATCGATGCTTATTTTCAAGGGGTTTCCGACTTAGCCCTTGACGAACAAGGGTTTTTGGAAGACTGGCCGCAGGAAAGGGCGATCGCAGAAGGCCGCACCGCTGCGATTATGAGCAGTGTAGATGCTGAAGGTAAAGCTAAAATTCTGCGGTTTTTGTCGCAGTCGAGATTGGTTACTCCTCTGAAGCGCGATCGGCTTTTAGGCCGCCCCATCCTTGACGGCGACGGCGGCTACGCTGAAGATAGAGATCACGGTATCCGCGTTATCGATCTCAATGTCATGTTAGCGGGTGCTGACCTGGCTGGCACCGATTTGCGGTGGACGGATTTGAGCGAAGCCAACCTCGTCCGCGCCAATCTCAGCAAGTGCGATTTAGTGAAAGCCAACCTCTCGCGCGCTGTCTTGTACGACGCCAATCTCGCTCGCGCCGACATGAGAGCGGCCGCATTATTCTACGGCTCAGCACAAACTGCATCCCCCCGCAGCCGTACCGAATTTCCCAACTATCAAACGGGTGAACATACCGGCGCTGTGGTTGAACGTGTTGATTTCACCGGTGTCAAGCGGCTGTCGGAGGATCAGCGCTATTACTGCTGCGCTTGGTGTGGCTCGAAGTCGAGAGAGACTATTCCCGGCGGCTGCGAAGGGATTCCCAATAAACTCGGACGTTAAAATTAGCAGTACGCCTGTACTTACGTATATATTTGGCGATCGCTCGGCAGCGGACTATACTTTAATTTTAAATCAACAGTCTTGCGCTGTTTTAGCCATGACAAATACTGATTTAGGGTTAGAAGTAATTCCGCGCCTGGATCGCTCCAAAAGCGGGACGGGTTAATTTTTGTAATTGCTATGTGGTTTCTGAGCCGATCGATAATGGCGATCGGGATGCAGGTAATTGCCCCTTTAGTCTGCCAGAAACTGCCCGTGTATGGGATTCGGCAGCCTCTAGGTTTGGTAAGTGGCTGACTTCCCAAAAGTGGCGGGGAACTGTTTTCGGACTGGCACGGTAAATGGTAGCTCGAAATAGCTAATTTAGGATACAGCTATGCAGATGACGATCAGCACCATTCTGTAGCTTTTTATCCCCTGTTTCCTTTGCTGATGCGCGGGTTGACTACTCTTATAATGCAAATAGAATTAGCAGGTACTTATTAATACTTGGGATTTTTTGGGGCATTATTTGTGGTTACAAGCTGTTAGTCAAGTTGCGAGTATTTAGGGCGGTAGCTATTTCTGGAATTTGCGAAAAAGGCTGAGCATTACAGTCAGCTATTTCGGTTTTGGATCTTTAGCGTTACTGATTAACTTCGGTACTCGGCAATCTGTTCATCCCTAAGCTTACGGCATTGTTTTGCTCTCGATGGGGCTCGGTTTAGTGTTGAATAGTCAGCCTCGTTGGGAATATGCTGTTAAGCTAATCCGCATTTAAATTGCATAGTAAAATAAATTTTTACTCTTGTGGGGAGTAGGGGTTGGGCCCGAAAGCCCGCCCTCAACATACAAATTAAATGCACAACAGCTTATGACAGTATTGGCTACATTCCTGCTGTACATGACTGTTAAATTTACTGCGTGTAGGTAGCTTAAGATAGTTTTCCATATCTTTTGCCCAAACTTAATTTACTCTATTTCCCAAGCTGCCTGAAAAAAGTCTCTTTCACACAGCATAGCGTAGTGATAGGTTGCTTCTACTTCCGGCGTAGCTTCGGCGTAGCGATCGACCAAACTTTCCAGCCGTTTTGCTAAAATCTCAAAATCTGGGCTGCTATAGGTCGAAATCCAGTCGCTAAAGGCGTGTTCCGGTATATTAGGTTTAGCTAGCTGCTGTCCCAAAAAAGCATACAACCGCAAGCAAGGAGTCATGGCGGCTACTGTCAAACCCACACCGTTTCCCCAGGCTGTCGCTAATAAAAAATCTGTGTAGCGGCGGGTAGCGATTCCCGGTTTTGCCCCTTGCAAGTTTACACCCCATTTGGCTGCATATCCTTGATGCAAACGAAGTTCTTCTAAAACGCCACTACCGAGATTGTGGAGGATTTCAAACCCCTCCCAGTCGGGTGCTTTTGCCGCAGCGATACTATAAGCGCGAGCGAAGGCTCCCAGAAAAAATGCGTCTTGTGCAACGTAATATGCAAAACTATTTTGGGGGAGGCTGCCGTCAGCAATGCCTCTAACAAAGGGATGTTCCAGACAAGCTTCGCTTAAGTCTTGATTTGCTTGCCAAATATCATTGGAATTGGTCATGCAATTTTGAATCTCTGGGTTATGATTGTAATTTTTATAGTCTGACTAAACATCTATGATAACAGATATTTTCGCTGTGCGTCAGTCTTATGGTATCTTTTATTTTTCGTATTTAAGAAAATAGATAAGTTTTGGTATGCGGCTATTTTGGGGGCTGCTGTTGTCTGGCTAAAAGAGCGAAATTACGTGCAGAACCTCTCTCGTGAAGTAGCCAGGGTGTTTGGGGAAAAAGAAACTTTTGATTTAACGGTTGAAAAGCCGATTTTTAAACAGAAACTGCAATGAACGATACACCTAAGTATTCCTTGGTAATTCCTATCTATAACGAAGAAGAAAATCTCGCTGAATTGTATCGGCGCATTAGTGCCGTGATGGCTCGAATGGACGGCCCAGTAGAATTAATTTTAATCAATGATGGCAGTCGCGATCGCTCTCTCGAACTTTTGCGAGAATTGCACGAAAAAGACTCGCGAATTTGTTACCTCAGCTTTGCCCGCAATTTCGGTCATCAAATAGCTGTAACTGCTGGTTTAAACTTTTCTAGAGGTCAAGTTGTAGTCATCATGGACGGCGATTTACAAGACCCGCCAGAGCTAATTATAGATATGGTAGAACAGTGGAGGCAGGGCTATCAAGTTGTTTACGCTCAACGCACTCAACGCCGTCAAGAAGGTTGGTTTAAGCGGTTGCCCGCTTATATGTATTATCGCATTTTGCGCCATCTTGCTGATGTTGATATACCCATAGATACCGGAGATTTTTGTTTGATGGATAGGTGCGTCGTGGATGTCCTCAACGCCATGCCAGAACGCAATCGTTACATTCGGGGACTGCGGGCTTGGATTGGTTTTAAACAAACGGCGGTTAAGTTTGAACGTGATCCGCGTTTTGCTGGCGATGTTAAGTATACCTTCAGTAAATCTTTTGCTTTGGCGATGAACGGTTTAGTATCTTTTTCAAAAGTTCCCCTCAGACTTTCGATTTATATGGGGTTATTTGCTGCATTTATATCTGTGTTAATGGCTTTTTTGATTTTGTATTGGCGGCTTTTCTATCCAAGTTCTGCCTTAACTGGTTTGACAATTGTGATGATGGCGGTTTTCTTTTTGGGTGCGGTGCAGTTGGTGAGTATTGGAATTTTGGGCCAGTATATAGGGCGGATTTATGAGGAGGTGAAGGGCAGGCCACTTTATACGCTGGCAGAAGTGGCGGGTTTCGATCCATTTCGTCAAAAAAATGGTAAATAAGCAGGACATTTTTACTATCTTGACGGCTTAAAGATAGCGGTTGTATGGTACGTCTGCTTAATCACCTGAACCCTGAACCACATTCAAAATGCGGGTAGTTGATTCATTATTTGCTACTTAATTTCAGCCGATATAAACTCCTGATGCCATTGTTGAGCGACTCTATCCCATCCAAATGAATCTTTAAGAGCTAATGCTTCCTGTCTTAAAGAGTCTTGTTTCTCAGGATTTTTTAGCAAGTCTATCACTGCTGCAATAAAAGCATTATTAGTTTCCTCATCGCCCGCAGGCCCCTTAATTCTGATACCTGATTTTACAGTGTCATCTAAACCTGCATAAGTTGTCACCACAGGAACACAACCAGCAGCTTGCGCTTTCCAAGCACTAATACAGAAAATCTCCGCCGCAGTATGACAAGGATAAACCCAGATGCCTGATTTGAATAATTCTTCCACTAACTCCTTGTGTCCAATCCTGCCATGTTCATAGACATTTTCTTGCTCGAAAAGTTGTAAAAGTTTTTGCTTTTTATCTGGTAAGTATGGAAATTTATCAATATAAGGTGAATTAATTAAAGCATCAATTCCTTGCCAACCATAAAAAATATGTAATTCAACATCAGGCACTTCTTTGAGAACTTGATCCCATTGAGTCAGTAAATTTTCAATACCTCTTGCATAATCACTAATCGAAATTAGCCTTTTGGGATTTCTAGCAATTCCTGTTAAATTGAAATCTTCGAGATTAATCCCATTGGTTGTTAAAAAAATCTTGTCTTCAGGAATCCAGTCTGGGAGCAGAGATTTATGAAAATTTGACAACATAAAAATTTTGTCAAAACTTGCCAGAAATTCTAAACGCTGAGACTCTTCTACAGGAGGAAATAATTGCGGGTTATCGTGCATCCAGACAGCAGTTTTTCGAGCTTTCACTTTCATACGCATAGGTTGTGTCCAAACACGATGAAAGATTAAGACATTAAAGTTATCTTCGGTATTGAATTTCTCAACTGACTGATAAACTACTCCCTTATATTCCCCTTCCATATCACCGCAGCGATTAAAAACAGTAACCTGGTAGCCTAATTTAACTAATTCTTGACTTAAGTAAATAATCGCTTCTTCACTTCCGCCAATACCTTTATTCACAGATAGAGGAGACCAATCTTCTAGATGAAATGGAAAATTGGAATAAATTACAATTGAGTTATTGTCCCAGTTCATATTATTTGACTATTCCAAATTTTTGACATAGATATTGTAGAGTAAAATTAGATATTTGTCAAATAAATTTCCTAAATCAAGAGGATTTAATTTTGTGTCACTGACTCACACAACATTGTTAACGTCGTTTTTTGATTGATACACACTTTTTCTATGACTGTCATCACATCATCAGCAAATAACTGTGCTGTTCGATCGCTTATTACAGGCTGTACATAAATAAAGTTGCAAAATAACTGCTCATTTAGCGTGAGAACACCTAACCAAAAACAATCACCACTAATATGGTGAGGAGTAGCAAAGTATAATTCCTTAACCTTTAGCTTATCGGCTTGATGTCGAAATTTAAATTTGCCTCTATTGGAAATTGAAAAAAGATTATTTCTTCCCATAGTATCTTCTTTACTCACTATAGACTTAATAACGAGTTCCTTGATGGTATCCATGTCAAGATTACGTAATTTACCTTGTAGTAGTTTAGTTATATGGACACCGCTAATTAAAGAATCATGTATTCGGGATTTACATTCTCTAGCTAAATCCCAAAAAGATGTCTTTGGCTCAATTAACTGATTAAAACCCAGCGCAGATATAAAACAACCTAGATTTTGGCCTGTGATTTCAGGATCACAATATTTTCTCAAATCTACAGGTAAACCATAGGAGAAATTTACCTGTGTATCTATTGATAGTAATTTGCCAGCAGCAAATAGCATAGCCGCACACATAGCACCATGCACAGTGGTTTTTTCTTGTTTGCATTTATCAATTAGTATCTTAGTCTTTTCTTGACTAAGCATTCGCGGTAGCATCCGAGTCAAACGTTCATTTGCGGATGCTTGATGTTCAATAATTAATTGTGGTGGTAGAGTTTGTTGTTCATTTGCGAGTTGAGGATTTTCTCTTGGGTGTTGAGTGGGAATATTATAAGTAAGTACATTTTCTATGGGAGCAAGAAATTCTAGTGATTCTACTTGAGATATATTCTCTCCTTCTTTAATTGCCTGATAATAAAATAACAAATCATCAATAAAGCGCATACATGATATGCCATCTACAATTCCATGATGAAAGGTAATAATCATTTCACAGGTATTTTGATGTTGATGAGAATACAAAAGAGTTAAACGACACAGAGGATTTTTCCCTGGTGTGAATTTTGTATGTAGTTCTTTTTCAGCAATTTTAATTGCTTCATTTTCATCTTGTTTGTATATAACTTGTACGGGAATTTCTGTTATGCCTGTCGATTGAAAATATAATCCATCCTCAGACTCAACAATGTAAACTTGGAGCATGGGATGACGCTGTTGGACTAATTTAAGAGCTTGTTGAACAACATCCGGTGTTAAAATCCCTTCCAGAGAGACAAGATTTACAATTAGCCCACCTCCCACATCATGGCCTAGCGCCATCCACATTTCTACCAAACCAAGTTTTCTGCTGAAAGATTTCATTTTTTTTAATTTTCTCTAATTTCAAAGTTTATCTACATTTATGCAATTGCTCAATTATCCCAAATTGAGTTGTATGTAAGTTAGTTTCTTCATCAACCGCAGGTTCATTAATTCTGATACCTGATTTCACAGTTTCATTTGTGTAACTCACTCAATACTTCGGACAGTTTTTGGTTGTCACCGGCATAATTAGGGTTTGAGCCAAGTCACAACTCAGGAAAAATCAACGATTCCAGCCATTTTACCCCAAAGTGTCAGAACTATTGTAACTGACTCATCTGGGAGTGTGACAAAGAGGCCTAGGAACTAGACTAAATAAGGGTGGCAGGTTGTATACCCTGTTGAGAAAAGCAAAGTTTATTTGGAGTTAGGTTCATTAACTCTTGCACATCTACTGAATATTGAGCCAGATCATTGACCCAGGGGTCTCCATCTCAACCAACGCCTTCATGTACTCCGTATGCGATATTTTTTTGTCTGTTATTGAGAGGGCGGCATACATATTTTGATATCGGCATTTTATGAATTTTAGCGCATTTAAATACAGCACCACTTTAGGCGAGGGTTATTAACAACATGATTTTAATGAGTTAGCTTCTCCTTAAGCTAGTTGCTTCGCGCATTGTAACATCGAGCTTTACCATTTCGGAACCTTTCTTCAATTGCCATGCGCTGGCTGTAACCATCGCTCTCTAGTGACAACGAGCCTAAATCTGTGAGAATAAACTTGCGCGTCTTTAAGTTTAGATCCCTGATAGTTGCGTTTCTATTTACAGGCAAGATCAAACCCTGCTAAGGGTCGGGTTTTCCTGAATCTTACTCCTTGAAAGTATAAACCAGTTGCTGGTTCTACTCCTAGCTGACGAGGTGACAACCGAGTTGAAAGACTTATCATCGCAAGCTGTTTTAAGCGTATTCCGTTGTGATGGTAGTGCGATTGTCTCTAGTTTTTTTTGGGAGTTTACCGATCGATTGAGTGCTTCAGATGATAACTTTGCCTCCATTGAAGCCGCCGTAGAAGAAGGATGCACCGTTTATGGCAACCTGCTGAAAACCATTGGGCTTATCCGACCCGTCAACGGTGGAGAGGCGATGACCATAGTGGTGGGAATCTTGGCTGGTACCACCTTGCCAATTTTGCCCGTGCAGATTCTCTGGGTGAATATGGTGAGTTCCGTCGCCCTTAGTGCCACTCTAGCTTTTGAGCCCTTATAGGCTGACACTATGCGCGGTTTGCTCCTCTTGCGTAATGTGATAGCGATCGTCAGTCTAATTGGCGCGGCTGGAATTTATGCGTTTTATCGCGAATTTCCTAATGGTAGTGCTGGCATTAATGACTATGGCACTGTGCTGTGGTGGAAGCGAATGTTGATGAGTACGATCGGCTCTGATTACTTTCCGAAAACAGCCCAAGGGCATGTGTTTTGTTTTTTACTGGCGTTGTGTGCGATCGCCATATGCGGTTATTTGACAGCAACGCTGGCTACATTTTTTGTGAGTCAGAATGCTGAGAGCGATCGATCAGAAATAGCGGCTACACAATCAATTCAAGCAGTGTCAACCGAAATTACTGCACTGCCAAGGTTCAATCCTGCTTGACCGAAGAACGAGACGCAAGCCCCTGGCTTTAGACATGGGGATAAGTAGGTAGCGGTTTCAACCGCCTTCAGTATTTAACAATTCTTAAGGTAAAATTAGTGTAGTATGCAGATTAGTGCTGTATAACTCTACTATGAGTGTTAATTACAAATCAAATAAAAATGTTGTCTACTCGTGCAAGTACCACATTGTGTGGTGTCCGAAATATCGTCGCAAGATTTTAGTTGAGGGGGTCGATGCCCGTTTAAAGGAGATATTGTTAGAGGTGGCGACTGAGTTTAACAGTGAATTAATAGAAATGGAAGTAATGCCAGATCATGTTCACCTCTTAGTCGAGTGCGATCCTCAATTTGGAATTGCCAAGCTAATTCGATACATGAAAGGACGCTCTTCCAGATATCTCCGTCAAGAATTTCCTTGGTTAAAAAGTCGATTGCCAACCCTGTGGACGAATAGCTACTTTATTGCGACTGTTGGCGGTGCGCCTATTTCAGTAATCAAGCAGTACATTGAAAATCAAAAAAATGTCTAGCTATGGATGTCAGCAAAATTTAATTAGTCCAAATCGAGAGTTAAGAAGCGTTCTAGAGTTTGTATGCGAAGAGTCGAACAAACTAGCCAACTGCGGGACTTACTACTCTCGACAACTGTATTTCAAGACCGGGAGGATTCCCGGCAAGTATGACTTGCACAAATTATTCAAGGAAAATCTTCATTTCAAAGCGCTGTATTCCCATGTTGCTCAACAAACGTTGACCAGTGTTGCGGAATCTTTCAAGTCATATATTGGATTGCTCAAGGGAATCAAAAGTGGCACAGTAAGGCAACATCCTAGACTACCCAAATACCGCAAAAACAGCTTAAAGCTTGTGACCTTCCCAAAGGCAGACGTAAAGCTAAAGAATGGGCAATTGAGGTTCCCATTAGGCAGTAAGGTTAAATTGTGGTTTGGAATTAGTGAATTTTATTTGCCCATGCCGTCCAATCTCGACTACAAGACAATTAGAGAGATTCGTATTTTGCCAAGAAATGGACAATTTTATGCCGAGTTTGTCTACCAACTTCAGTCAAGAGCGATCGAATTAGATGTCAGCAAAGCTCTGGGTATCGATCCAGGGTTGAATAATTGGTTAACTTGTGTTTCCAATGCGGGAACAAGTTTTATCGTAGATGGACGGCATCTAAAATCATTAAATCAATGGTATAACAAGCGAGTTGCAGCGATTAAAGAGCATAGACCTCAAGGTTTTTGGTCTAAGAGATTGGCGCATATTACAGAGAAGCGAAACAGGCAGGTCAGAGATGCAGTTAACAAAGCGGCTAGATTAATATTGAAACACTGCCTAGAAAATCAGATAGGCACAGTCGTTTTTGGCTGGAATAAAGAAATGGGTCAAGAGATTAATCTTGGCAGCAAAACAAATCAAAATTTTGTGCAAATTCCTACCGCTCGATTGAAAGATAGGATTTCCCAACTTTGCGAACAATATGGCATTCGGTTTATCGAAACCGAAGAAAGCTATACGAGTAAGGCGAGTTTTTTAGATTCGGATGAATTGCCTAAGTGGGCGTGAAAAAACTGAAGGGTGGAAAGAATCTGGGAAGCGCGTTAATCGCGGATTGTATCGTTCAAAAGATGGAAGCAAAATCAATGCAGACTGCAACGGTGCGGCGAATATTTTGCGAAAAGTAGCGGCAACTTTAGGGTTATGCCTTAAAAGAGTCAGTAGAGGCGCTTTGATTTCGCCTTTGAAGGTTCGTATTTGGACTCTTCAAGAATCCCCATCCCTTTAGGGCTGGGGAGTATCAAGAAAAGGTTTAGACCTGTGAATTGCTAACCTTGGATTTGAGCATGAGGTCGATCGCTCTCGATGCGATACTAGAGAAACGATGATGTCTGTCCAATTATAGATCACCTTTTACTCTAAACTCTTCCAAGCGAGAGATGATTTTTGATTTGGGGAAATTTACTATAATAATACCCTCTAGCAACTCACATAAAACTACTTAAAATAATGGGAAAAACAAGCCGAATAAATTCATGACAGAGAATAAAAAAAAACTTGATCCAGGATAAATCCTATATTGCACTGTTCAATAGTGCGGACTATTTTTCTAGGGCCCAATGGCTAATTTTCTATGACTTTGAGCCCCGGTGGATAATTAAATCAATGTCATCTCCACTCCTGACTTGCATTTAATTCGACTTTTTTATGTTCCTTGCCCTCTAAAGCTTGTAGTATCATCCCCCAAAAAACCAACTGTATTGAATGTCAACCTGGTTATATTTATTACATTGACACGAGAAACTCATGGAAAACACATTGTTCGATCGCACATTCCGCGACAGCGAAGGCCAAATTGTTATAGCTCAGATGCCAAATCTACCACTGAGTGTCGGGATTATAGCTAGTTTATTAACGCTCATTGTTACAACAGGAAAAGTTAATCTAGGATTGGAGCTAGTCGCCTTTGGCTCTTTGTTTACTTGGGCTTGGGAAGAATTATTTCAAGGCGTTAATTACTTTCGTAGAGCATTAGGTCTGATTGTGCTTGTTGGTCTAATTGCGGGGAAACTTCAATAATTAGGTAAGCATAAATCAAATCAAGAAGGTATATAAGCTGTCACGCATTTAAATTGCATATTCTGGGCGGGCGGGACGCCCACCCCACCCCAAGGGGATTGTTTTGTGACATTCAGTTTAAATGCACAACAGCTTAGCACTGGGAGCATCTCAATGAAAGCAGCCCAGCTAGAAATTGGAGTTTTGAGGCAGGAGTTTTGAGGCTCTCTTGCTGCGGGGAAAGAGGAAGAAGGAAGGAGCCCGAATAAGTGTTTTTACAAATATGAGATGCTCCCTCCCGATCGCGGGCATGGTGATCAGTCTTCTGGATATTGATGAAATGCGTGGCGAAAAGACAGAACAACCTTCTGGTTGATGTTGAAGCTAGTTGGCTTGAGGTTTCGGTTAAGATATTTTGTTGTGAATATCTGGAAGAGAAATTATGAAAGGTTTAAAGGGAAAAAACGCACTCATTACTGGAGCGAGTTCAGGCATTGGGCAGGCGATCGCCATTCGTCTCGCCCAAGAAGGTTGCAACATTGCCGTTAACTATCGCAAAAGCTTAGAAGAGGCAGAAGATACTGAAGAAATTGCTCTGCAAAAAGCCTGTGGACAAGCATCGGAATGCGGAGTTGAAACGCTATTAGTTCAGGGAGATGTCTCCAAAGAAGACGAGATCCTTCGTATGGTGAATACTGTCATTGATAAATTTGGTAGTCTCGATATCCTGATTAATAATGCTGGGATTCAAACAGAAAGCGCATCCCATGAAGTGCCAACCGATGAATTCGATCGCGTGATTGCAGTAAATTTGCGAGGTGCATATCTCTGTGCGCGGGAAACTATTAAGCACCTATTGAGTCAGCAACGCCCTGGGGTGATTATCAATATTTCCAGTGTGCATGAAATCATTCCCCGCCCGATGTATATCAGCTATTCCATCAGCAAAGGTGGCATGGGTAATTTAACCAAAACCCTAGCGTTGGAATACGCAAACCGAGGCATCCGCGTCAATGCTATTGCGCCCGGTGCAACAATTACACCGATTAATGAAAGCTGGACTGACAATCCAGAACAAAAGGCAGTAGTGGAAAGCCATATCCCAATGGGACGGGCAGGCACATCGGAGGAAATGGCGGCATCTGTTGCCTTTCTCGCATCAGATGAAGCGGCTTACATTACGGGACAAACGCTCTATATTGATGGTGGATTGACCATCTATGCTGACTTTCGCGAATCTTGGTCTGCCTAAACTGACAATGAACCACTTGCTGAGTTGCGGAATGACTGTGAACTGCTGAAATTGAGGGATAGGTTTCATAAGAAATGATTCTTTTGGATAAATTTAGGCTCGCTGCGATCGAGCCTAAATTGGCGTTAAATAGCGCCTTGATTATGAACCGCAGAGGGCGCAGAGGACACAGAGAGGGGAGAAGATGATCAAGGGGATATAAAACCCATATTTGGGATTACTTGTAACTAGATTCTACCAAGATGACAGGAAGAGGACTGGTTTCTAATACGGCTTGAGAAACTGAACCTACTAGCACTTGTTCCCAAGGTTGATGCCCTCGTTTTCCGATCGCAATATATGTCACTTGCCGAGCTTGCGCCACGCGGATAATCTCCTCTGGCACTGTACCAGAAAGACTCAGGAACTCATAGCGAATATCTGATAAGATTCGTTGTGCTTGTTGTTGTAATTGGGCGATCGCCTTTTTATCTCCCAGGTTATCCACATACAAAACAATCACATCCCCGTCACTGCGCCGAGCTAAGTCTGCGGCCTTAGTTAAAACATCTGTTGTTAGGGGGGAAGTGTCTACGGCGGCGAGAAAAACTGGACGACCGGAAATAGCTACTTTTGTCGGGTCAACTTCGCCTTTTTCTAATAGTTTGGGAGCAAAGGTAGGAATTGCCCATGCACCCAAGGGAGCGGTTACTAAAATTGAGAGGGCTGCGATCGCCAAAATCGTCTCGCCACCAGCAATCCCCTGAGCTAGAGGAATCGCCCCAATCGCCGCTTGCACCGTTGCCTTAGCCGAATTTCCTGCTAGCAAAAACAGCCGTTCTTTCCCAGTCCAATTACTACCCAAGGTGGAAAGATACCAACCGAGCGATCGCCCAATCAGAGTCCCAATCGCCAACACCAACAAACCAACCAGCAAGGTATTGCCTAATACATTAAGTTGAATACTGGCTCCCAGCAGCACAAACAAAATAATTTCCGCGATCGTCCACAAACTATCAAAGCCACCCCGCAGCCTTCGTGCTAAAGGTGCATCCAACTCAATCAGGAAAAACCCCGCCGCCATGACAGCCAAATAGCCAGAGAAAACCGGAATATGTTCGGCTGATACTACCAGCCCTAGGGCAAAGCCAGCAGCGACTAGGGAGTCCTGAACCGCAGTTTTAGTCCAGTTTTGCTTGACTAATAGTGACACCAAAATTCGAGCAGTCACCCATCCCAACAGCACCCCCAAGGTAATTTGGATGATGATTTGAAATGGCAGTAATTGCAGAGGGCTGAGGGTGATTCCTCCCAGTAAGGTAATGGTTGTAGCTTTCCCTTGGGACAGAAACGCTAGCAGTAGGCTAAACACCAGCAAAAGCAATACATCTGACAAGGCACTTCCAGTCAGAATGGCATCGGGAATTCCTTTTTTTACTCCCCAACCTAGACTTTTTAACCGCAGCATTCCGGGAACAATTACTGCTGGAGATTCTGCGCCAATGATGCAGCCTAGCAGTAGCCCCGTCAAAAAATCAAACTGAAGTAGCCACATCGCAGCGACAGCAATAGAGATAGCCTCGCAAGCTGCAGGGAGAAAGCCTAATCGCAGCGCCACGGTTCCCTGTTGGGATAGCTTTTCGCGATCGAGTCCTAACCCCGCCTTCATTAAAATCACCATCACGGCAATGGTGCGAAGGGAATTCGCTGCGCCCAAAACCTCTGGGCTAATGACATTCCCCAGTTGTGGGCCTAATAAAATGCCCACTAGCACCATACCTACCAGTGCTGGAGCTTTCAGCCGTCGAGCAATCTGCCCGACAAAAAAGCCCATTAATAAAATCCAGATCATACTTTCTAACATCACGCCACCTTGAAGCTGAATGGATGAACGTGACTTGTAGGGGAAAGATCGATCGACGCCTCCGCACCATCCTACCCTTCCGCCACAAGTCGGAACAGTAGGAGCCATCAGCCTTTTAAACGTTATGAAGATTATTAATAACGAAGGGCGGTTTCGGCGAGCTCCATCGCCATCATTACTTTTATAGCACTATTGAAGCTCATCTTCCATTTCCGTGCCCCTTCCCTAACGCTATTTAAGGGAGGATTTTTCCCGTATAATTTCATTGATTCTCCAATATTGATGAATTTAGGGTGCTCTGGGTTGCACCTAACCCATATTACTTCTGAAGGTAGCAATGCTGCTCTAGCCCCCAAATGCTGCTACAATAATGAGTTGTGAACTTCTTTTTTTCTTTGTTTTTTTTCTTTCTTAAGTCTGCGTGTTCAGTGTTCTTTGCGGTATCTAAAAAAATACTCATGTTGAAACTTTACGAATATTCTCTATCTGGGAATTGCTACAAAATCCGCTTGCTTTTAACTCAGCTTAACATTCCCTGCGAGCGACGGGAAATTGATATTATAAAAGGAGAAAGCCGAACTCCTGAATTTTTGATTAAAAATCCTAACGGGCGTATTCCTGTTTTAGAAATAGAACCGGATAATTTTCTATTTGAATCTAATGCAATTATGTTTTATTTGAGCGAAGGAACAGAGTTTTTCCCCAGTGATAAAGTTGAACGCGCTCAAGTCATGCAGTGGTTATTTTTTGAACAGTACAGCCACGAACCTTTTATTGCTACTTCTCGTTTTTGGTATTTGACAGGTAAAGCTGAAGAATATCAAGAAGCACTTAAACAAAAACAAGCACCGGGTTATGGTGCTTTGGGGGTGATGGAACAGCATTTAGCAAACCATGCTTTTTTTGTTGGCGATCGCTATACTATTGCTGACATCGGTTTATTTGCTTACACTCACGTTGCGGGCGAGGGCGGATTTGATTTAACCAGATTTCCGGCAATTCAAACTTGGATCGAGCGAGTAAAAAATCAACCTCGATATATTAGTATCGCACATAAATAAAAGTTGTTCGTAGTAAGTACGAAGAATCTTAATTGACTAAAAGCATCAACTGAGGACTGAATTCCTTACTGCAAACTTATTATGTCCGATGGTAAGTTACGAATCGCTATATTTTGCCCAATCTCGCTCGATCGCCTCGCAGCATCTGCAACCTTCAAAGCGTACAAACTACTGGCATTATTTACGTACAAAGGCGTACCGTTTGACAAATATTCCAACACCATATCGGTGTCTTTGGCAAACAAGCCGCGCCGCGTTCCTACTTTGATGTTGCGCCGATTTTCTCCCTGAATTAATTGACCGGATTCGGGAGTAAAAACCAGCGTTCCTTCTTCACCGTAGATAGTAAAAATGTTTTCCGACTGCCAAAAAGTCTCTCCTTTTCCATAAACAGCTTCAGCGACAAGGCCATTGGCAAAGCGCAACTGTGCGTTGCACAAACAAGCTTTGTAGAAATCCGGCTGACTGTCCCAAAATTGAGCTTGACAGTTAACGCTTGCCACTTCCCCGAACAAATCAGTAAATCGGTGCAGTCGCGAAATTGCACCAACTAACGGAAAGCCAAAGAGGGAATGTTGATAAGTCCACCGCTGTGGCGCTGGATGTTGAGGACTCATAGTAATGTAGCGGGCGTAAAAAACTTTACCGATTAAGGGCAAAGATTCTTTGATTGAGGAGTGCAAACCGCCTAACAGTTCGATGTGTTCGATGTGGAGGAGTTTTTGCTTTTGGGCGGCAAGTTCGATCGCCCTTTCTGCTTCAGATACATCTAAAGATAGAGGATATTCCACGACAACGTGCTTGTCATTTTCGAGCGCGGCCAGGACGATCGCCCCGTGATCCCGGTTCACCGTACAGACAATTACCAAATCTAAATCGTCTCTTTCTACCAGCTTGCGCCAGGAAACCGCAGCTTCTGCCCCGAACCCTTGACAAAATGCTGCGGTTTTCTCCGGGCTGTGGCCCGCAACCGCTACCAAGTGCGATCGCCCATCAGCTTGAATTGTCTCGGCCCTCAACTTAGCGGCAAAACCAGTACCCACAATCCCCACGCGAATTGGAGAATTAACTGAAAAACCAAAGCGAGTATCAATATTAGTCATGGGATTTGAGATTTAAGATTTTAGATAGTTACAGACTTGCGGTGCAGGGGTTTAGGGGTTCTATGGCCCCGATTTTAACCTGTGGTTGTGGTGCGATTTATGCGATCGAGCCTTCAACACCCAAGTCTTGATGTCGATCTAACTATACATTTCACCGCCTGCTGGGACTTGCCTTGCAGCAAGTCTTGCTGAAACTCGATCGACACACCGCATACCCACAACCCGGTTTTTGTGCTGTAGGGCTCAAAACAGGATTTTTCCTAGAAACCGGATTATTTAGCGCAAGTCTTGCGGCAACAGTATCACACGGCTGAACCCAACATAGGTATAAGTAATAAAGATGAAATTAGAAAAAGTTATAACTAATCCCATTCAAATTTTTTGTAAATAAGTGTTGCAACCTTGCTTCTTTCCCCTACTATCATAGAGGGAACAAACCTAAGAGCTAACCTCAAAGCTAATAGAGCCTTGAAGGTTGCATTAGGAAAAATTATCAATATTGTTGAATTTTTGAGAGGATTTAGTGCATGGCGACTTACAAAGTTACCCTCATCAGCGAAGCCGAAGGAATTAACCAGACCATTGACGTTGATGACGATACTTACATTCTTGATGCTGCTGAAGAAGCAGGACTCGACCTCCCCTACTCTTGCCGCGCTGGAGCTTGCTCCACCTGCGCCGGCAAAATCATATCAGGCACTGTTGACCAATCCGACCAATCTTTCTTGGACGATGACCAAATCGAGGCCGGATTTGTCCTCACCTGCGTCGCCTATCCCAAGTCTGACTGTACGATCGAAACTCACAAAGAAGAAGAGCTCTACTAAGAAAGGACGCTCTGCGTGATACCCTAAGAAACCCGGTTGCTCGTTTCCAGAATTAAGCTGAAATACGGCAATTATGTTAAGAAACCGGGTTTCTGTGTCTAACACTGCAACAAAGCCGCCAGCAGTCTCTCACTCCCATCTATGAATTCGTAGCTGTTTGAGCAGATAGCTGACCAAATAATTTTAGATTTTAGATGGCAGATTTTAGATTAACTGTGAAACCAATCTAGAATCCAAAGTCTAAAATCTAAAAGTTTTACGACTGATATTTAGTCTCGCGTTGCGCGGACTTTGTTTGTGTAGTGCCGATGATTTAAATCCGACTTTAGTATGTATAAGTAATCAAGATGAAATTTAAAAAAGTTATAACTAATCCCATTCAAATGTTTGGTAAATGAGTGTGTCCACCTCCCTTCTATCCCCTACTATCATAGAGGGAACGAACCTAATGCCTAACCTCAAAGCTAATAGAGCCTTGAAGGTTGCATTAGGAAAAATTATCAATATTGTTGAATTTTTGAGAGGATTTAGTGCATGGCGACTTACAAAGTTACCCTCATCAGCGAAGCCGAAGGAATTAACCAGACCATTGACGTTGATGACGATACTTACATTCTTGATGCTGCTGAAGAAGCAGGACTCGACCTCCCCTACTCTTGCCGCGCTGGAGCTTGCTCCACCTGCGCCGGCAAAATCATATCAGGCACTGTTGACCAATCCGACCAATCTTTCTTGGACGACGACCAAATCGAGGCCGGAATGATCCTCACCTGCGTCGCCTATCCCCAGTCTGACTGCACGATAGAAACTCACAAAGAAGAAGAGCTGTACTAAAAAAGGAGCCGTCAGCCATCTGCTCTAACTCCAAGCTATTGATTAATAGTAGTTTGAGGCGATAGCTGACCGAATAATTTGAGATTTTAGATAGCAGATTTTAGTTAACTCGTAAAATCATTCTAGAATCTAAAATCTCAAATCTCAAAATTTTAGGACTTGCGCTAAAGATTCGGAAAAATCCGGGATTGAGATTGCATTGCTCCTGCTTGCCTTCGATAGTTTTTACGCAAGTCCTCACTGAATTTTGGGAGTTTAATTTTATGGTTGCCAAAATGTAATGTTATCGCTGAGCGGCACAACTTGAGTGCCGGGAAAATAAAAGCCCAGAATTTGAGAGCCATTCCAGCCCAAATTAGCCAAATTGTAAGAACCAGTCTGACTCATTCCCACCCCGTGCCCGAAACCGCCTCCGACAAAAGCATAACCATTGAGAGTTTTGTCTGGATTGTAAATTGGTTCTAGGTAAAAAAGCGTGCTAATCGGCGGGTAAAAAGCATTGCGAATTTCGTCTTTGTCGATATCGATAGGGCCCAAGTCAGTTTGAACCTTCATTTGCAAAACTCGACCTGCGAGCGACCTTTCCACCACTTCCACCTGAGTGACAGTTTTAAAATTAGCCAGCGGGTGCTGTTTTTTCTGAAGATACTGTTTGAGAAATCCACCAATCGCGGTCAAAGAAGCGGGTTCGCGCCACCGAAAAGTGTCTTCTTTTTCCTCATTAAACCCTTTTTCCAAACTGATAAAGCGGCGGAAATTGTTTTCGTCAGACAAACTCTGCTTGGACAAATCCCATACCTTATTAGGGGAATCGACGATCGATCGCAAATATGGACGTTCCGCGCCCTGCCACACATCATTAAAAGAGGCTGTCACGCCGCCGCTAGACGCGGAATAGAGCGCGTCTACTAGCTGATTTTCGTAACTTAGCACCAAACCGCTCGTTTGGGCGATCGCCTTATCACTTTGCGGGTAAACCTCCGTCAAACCCTTATAAACTTGACAGTTAACATCAGCGCACAACTCATAATTATCCACAGCAAACCGGCGCAAATTTCTCAGGGCGTAGGTTCTCGCCAAAATAGTTTGAGCGACAATCGCAGCGTAAGGCGAAAAAGCCCCAATTTCGTGAGGAACAACACCCCGCAAATAAGTTTCGGTCAGCACTTTATTCACCAAAGTATAAGTGCCGTAAGAATTTTTTTGCAGGTGCAAACTGCCGCCATAACGGTGAGTTTCTTGAATTGCTTTTTCTGGTTCAGTAGCTGTCGCCTCTTGGGTGGTTTGTTGCAATACCTCAATCACATTTTTCCCGGCCGTCACATCCAACTCATTGCGGTTGAAACGAAAGCCATTTAAAACCCAAAATGCCTGGGGTATTTGTTTAAAAACTTTGGAATCCAAAAAAGCTGTTTTGTTCCCTTGAGCTTGCAAACTTTGCAACAGCCAGCGCCGCACCAAAGGAGAGTTATAAACATCTCTTTTTGCCCAAACTTGCCAGCGCAAAGGTTGAGCAATTTCTACTTCTATTCCCTGGGCGCGCCACTGATTGGCGCTGTCTTCTGCACTCTCGAAACTGCGGTGGGAACTTAGTACCACTCGTTCTTCTACTAAGGGCGATTCCAGCGGTTTCGGGGCTATTTCTAACTTGACGCTAGCAGCCGTTTTGGTTTCTATGCCTTGAGGAGTTTTGTAACTCAATGTTAAGCTGTCGCCCGGTAATGCTTTCAGCGTCAGTTTGTCGGTTGCTTTCGTGCCAAACCGCTGCACTACGCCGATTTTGATCGGTCTATTTTGGGGAGTTTGGGCGTATCCCGCAGCGCTGAAAAGAGGCAACAGGCACAATGCGGTGAAAACAGTGCTAGATATGCAGCTAAACCATTTGTAATTGGGAGTTGGAGGTGCTTGAGCGAACACGGTTATCTGTCTCGCGATAGTTGAAAATGGGGGATTTTTGATTGTACGTTAGCACATTTGGCGGCTGGTATAGGGGAATTCCGGAAGATAGGCCAATACGCTTGAGCTAGCCGTAGGGTGCGTCGCCTGCGATAAATCCCTAAAAAAGAGCGACAATCTCGCAGCGACGCACCTTGCAAAATAGTTGTGCTCTCAGAAACCGGGTTTCTTCGTAGATTTCTGGCTACTAAACACAAAATTTCGTAGAAACCCGGTTTCTAGCCTCCCATGAAAATAGTTGTGTCTTCAGAAACCGGGTTTCCTCGTAGATTTCTCGCTACTAAACGCAAAATTTCGTAGAAACCCGGTTTCTAGCCTCCCACGAGAAGCCCTGAAACTATCCAAACTTTAGGAAGTGGTTTTTCACATACTCCATCAATACAGGCTGGAGTGTGAAAAGCGTTTTCTCACCTTGTTTCACTTTTTCAATTAATAAACGCCGTCCCAAGGATTGCACAGCTTGTAATAAGGCTGATGGGGATAATTCGAGATTGGCTGAAATTTGTGATATTTCAACTGGTTCGACTTCACTAGCTAACCAGGATATCACTTGTTTTTCTGAGTCAAATAGGCGATCGCACTGCTGGTGCAGCAGAGATTCTAAATCACCTAAAAATAGGGTATCATAGGACAGGAATTCGGAAACGCTGCCGCCGAATAAATCTTGAATCATAGTTGCAACTATATTTAACCATAAGGGATTGCCTCGGTAAAGGTCAATCAGTTGTGACCATTTCTCCTCTTCTGCTAATCTTTTTTCTCTGAATATTTCCCCTGCTTCCGGGCCCAAACCGTTGAGTTGCAGCGATTTACATGGGCGGTTTTCGCCTTCTAGGGGGGCAATTTCTCTGGGCTTTTCCCAACTGAGGAGAATTAAGCAACTGTTGTGGGATGATTCTGCTAGTTGTTTGAAGAATGTGCCGTAATTGTCATAGCCTGGTTGGTAGTTGCCTGCGAGTTGTTGGCTGCTGAAAATGGTTTGGATATCATCGAGGATGATGAGACAGCGGGATGAACGCAAATGCTCAATAAGTGAGGGCAATTCGATGTCTTGTTGCTGCGAGACGAATTGAATTAAGTTTGTTTGGAGGGTTTTCAGTGTTGGAGAATTGCGGAGACTGCGGTAAATAATATAATCGAATTCGTGTTTAATTTGTGGGATTAGTTGGAGAGTTAGGGCGGTTTTGCCAATGCCAGATAAGCCGTATATGGTGATGAGGCGGGTGCGGTTTTCCAAAATCCACTGTTTGAGAGTGGTGAGTTCGGATGTGCGGTTATAGAATAGGTTGGGTTCTGGTGCGTCGGATAAGTCTTGACATACTGTAAGTTTAGCGTTCTCTGTCGGTTTATTTGATATATCCTCGTTTTTCTGTGTTTGTTCGGGGACTGTGAAAGAGAGGGAACCATCTGTGGAGACTTTACCTATCTGCACGCAGCCATTCCCAGTAATTGAGAAATTCGAGAATTGCCATCTCTCTACAGTTGGGCGAAAGTTAGATTGATTGATGTCTTCACCTAATGTTTCTGATAAAAGCTTCCATAATTTTGAGGCGACTTTTTTGACATGAGCTTCGCTACGGTGGCAGCTTTTGGCAATTTCAGGGTATTTCTGGCGTTGCCAAGTACCGCGCAATATAGCTTCTTGAAGATGGTCTAGGTGTTTTTGCGTTTTGGTGAATACAAGATTGTCAGCGCATTCTAAAACTTCTTGAACGTCCATAGATCGAGTAGGGGGTGGGGTTTTGCCTATGATTTTCCTACTCTATCCTACTGCTTGATACTTTAGCAACTAAATCCTACTTGATTCAATATGTTTTGAGGTAAAAATGGCTACTAAAGCCGACTATTTGCTAACGAAACAAAATGAATTAGATGATATTATATCAAAAGGTGTTAATTTTTTAGTCTAAACATTCTCGTCCGTCAAATTTATTGTTTAAAGCAGGAAGATTAACAGTAACATGGGAAAAATAAAATCATCCTCTGAAGATCGTAATGAAACTACTTCAAAAATACTTTCTGGAATCTGGGAGGTAGTTTGGTTTATACTGAAATTGTGTTTCAAAATCGCATTTGGAGTTGTATTTGGGGTAATTGCATTTGCTTTTGCACTTGGAGGGGTTAAACTTCCAAATCTTCCTGATTTTACTTCTAAACGAAGAGCGGGAAAATTTGATCCTGATAAATATAGAAGTAATTTTCAAAATCTGACACTTCAAGAACTACTGAATGAATTTGGCGAACAATTGGATCAACTAGAACAGCAAGGTAAATTAAAACCTCAGCAGCAAGAAGTTATCCGTAAGATTCGCAAATTTGACCGTTCAAAGTATGACAAGCGTCTCCGAAATCTTTTTAATGATAATGAGATAGAGGAACTTTTAATGTTGATCTTGGCGTTACTTGGAGTTGAGGTGTCTTAATGTCAATGAAAAGATCGTTTGAAAATATTACGATTAAATCTCACTCGCCACTGGTGAAATATTTAAATATTCAGCCAGGAGATTATTGGGGGCAGTTTGATCCGTCAGTGGGAAAGCTGCTTCTAAAAAATAAAAAGGCAACGAAGAATGGCGAAATCCTTGAGCTAAATGTTACGCTAGAACAGCTACTAGCTATACTTACGATGGCTGCACGAGTTCAATCAGACAAATTTACTCCACAAGATATAGCAACTATGACTGAAGTCGCTAGAAAATCTACGTTTTCTAGTAAACAAAAAGGATTTATCGCGCACCACGTTATACCAATTGACGTATGGAAACATAGTAATTTGACACTTTGTGCAAGAAGAAGATGCGGTTTTGATGAAAACAAACCCATTAACCGTTTGCTCGTGCCAGTTCACTTCCATAAAGGGAGTCATCCAGATTACTCCAACTTGGTACTGGACATTCTTGAAGAGGAATGGTATGACAAGATTGTGGGAAATGGTTTAGAATATGATTGTGAGGCTATTAAAGAGCTTTTGAACGACGTTATTGCTTATCTCAAAGAGAAAATAAATGAATGGATAGCAACCGGGATTTGCTCAATCAATGATGTGTAATTTAAAAGGTTGAGCGATCGCCCTTCATCTGCCAACTTGTGAAAAGGGCGATCGCCCTTTCAACATCAACTATTCAAACTAACTCTGACCCTCTCAGCCGCCCTTCTACGGGTTCATACTCATCCTCTAAAAGCCAATACTGCGCCTCATCATAACTCTGACTAGAAAACACAACTTTATAACCCTCCGCCGGATCGTATATCCGACAATTTCCCTCAGCGTCACTTAGTAACAAAAGCAGATAAGGCGGTGAAATATTTGGATCGATCCATACCTCTGTAAATTCCCAGTTATTCTTCACTTGGTCGGCTTCGAGGTGTAACGTGGTATCGGTTTTCTGCATCAACTTTTATCTCTCCATAATAAAGTAAAAGACGGCTACCATCCGGGTCAACTCTATAACCAATTGATTCAACAAAAAACATACCATAACGATCGTAGCCCCGAATCGTACCTGTAAAGTCTCCATCTTCTATTATGGCTTGAGCTACCTGATTCATAGTAGCCTCATCGTTAAAAATATGAGCAGCACGTCCTTTATTAAGCAGTCTTCTCATTTGTGGCGTGTCTGGGAAGTGTTTAGCAATGTGCCTGCTGTTAAGGGTGATTTGGCGATTAATTCCACTCATTAATTAATTGCTAAGCATACAAGTATCATTAAATCACGCGATCGCCCTTAAATCCCAATTTGTCAAAAAGTGCGATCGCCCCTGGCCTGTGTTTTTCAAAAAAGCACTGCTTACTGATAAAGATTATGATTCGGATCTAACCAAACAATATAAAATACATCCTCAATAAAAAAACCCTGCACTCGACCGTGTTCGTTCGTTGAAAGAGAAAACTGATAAGGAATCGTTACTAATTCTTTTTCGTTCGGAATCCCAAACCCATTGGGTTCAGTTGTTTCTCGCCACTTAATCGGATGACAGCGAAGAGATTGACTGCGATTCATCTCGATCTCTTGTGCGGTTAATGTGGATAAATCGCGCAGTCTTTCCAAAAAAGTGATAAAATAATTCGGAGCGCGATCGCGAATTGAGAATTTTTCATTCTGAGTTAGCTATTTGGTAAGGTGCGTCGCTATTAGATTGTCGCTATTAGTTGAGGGATTGTCGATCGCGACACACCCTACAACTACGATTAGAAACGATATCACTTACTGGCTTGCTGTTTCCAATATTGGTAGGCGGCATAGGCTAAGGTGACAGCGCCGGTCACGATCGCAGATTCATCGACCTCAAATTGCGGGTGATGGAGGGGATAGTTGGGTTTGTCAGTCAGTCCCACTCCTAAGCGAAACATGGTTCCCGGTGCGTGTTCTAAGTACATCGAAAAATCTTCCGCGCCGAGGGATGGTTCTGGTAAAATCTGGACGCGCGATCGACCTAAAGCTTCTAAAGCCGCAGTTTCGACTAATTGGGTGAGTTTTGGGTCGTTTTGGACTCCCGGCACGCCCCGCTTGTAGGTGAGTTCGTACTTAGCGCCGTAAGTCCCGCAAACGCTAGAAACAATTTGTTCGATCCAAGCCGGCAGGTTTTCGTGGGTTTCCGGATGGAGCGATCGCACAGTTCCCAATAATTTTACTCGATCGGCAATCACGTTCGGCGCTCGTCCGCCGTTAATTTGCCCGATCGTCAAAACCAGTGGCCTCAAAGGATTTTGCGTGCGGCTAATTGCCTGCTGCAAAGTGGTAATTATCTGAGAAGCAATCCAAATTGCGTCGATCGCCTCGTGGGGGCGCGCACCGTGGCCGGATTCGCCCATCACAATCAATTCTATGTCATCTGCCGCCGCCGTCAGGGCCCCGTGGCGGATACCGATGCAACCGCCGGGAATCGTCGGAAAAACGTGCACTCCGAGGATGCCGTCAACATCTTCCATCGCCCCATCTTTAATCATCCATTGAGCACCTTGGGCAATCTCTTCGGCCGGCTGAAACAAGAAGCGGACGTGACCGGGCAATTTTTCCCCTAGCTGAGACAATATCATGGCTGCGCCCAAACCGACGGTGGTGTGGATGTCGTGGCCGCAGGCGTGCATGACTCCCTCGTTGCGGGAGGCAAATTCTAAGTTTGTGCGTTCTTGAATCGGCAAAGCGTCCATATCGGTGCGAATTGCCAACCACCGGGACTCGCTGCTGTGGCCTTTGAGTTCGCCGAGCACTCCTGTTTTGCCGATTCCTTCGATGGCGTGAACTCCGCTGGATGCGAGAACTCCGGCTACGTAGGCGGCGGTTTGATATTCTTGGCCGCTGAGTTCGGGGTGGGAGTGGATGTGCCGGCGTATTTCTATTAAGCGGGGTGCGAGGGTGGCGGCTATTTCTTTGATGCGGGAAAGCATGAATTTTGTTGGGGAGTGCGGTACAAGTTGTAGTCAACTAGGGTAACGCATATGTTTGGGGGTGAACAGGGTTATAAGGCGCAAATGTGCGATCGGGCTTTTGGATGGCAATGCTATTTCGTTTGTGAATAAGATTTTTTTTCTAACCGCAGAGGGCGCATAGGACGCAGAGAAAAGAGAGAAAAGAGAGTTAGGTTGAAACGGGGAACAAAAGTTAATATTTTAGGTGAAGATGCTGATTTTTATTTGACTATTTCTGGTTGTGATATCATCTAATAGTAAATTTATCAAAATTATTTTCTATGATTAGCTTGGGATTCTGGAATGTAATTATTTTAATTGCTGTCGCTTTGATTGTAAAATTTAATTGGCGATTAGATAGCGAAAAAACAGCATGGCAAGATTCTTTGTTTTTAAAACATCCTTCAATCGAAAGGTTAACTCTGTTTTTTCGTCAACCTATTGTTAACTTTATTTTGCAAGCAGTTATTGTATTAGTTCTCACCCGATTTCTCTGTTATACCGGTTGGTTGGTTTACAATCTGACTAATCGGCCCGATCCGCCTTACTGGGATTTTAAGTGGTTTTATGTAGCGAGTAGATTAGCCCATCAGCATTTGAGTCCCTTTAATGTCGAGGTGTTTAACATCGGTTTCTGTAGCATCACAAAAGTGTGCGGGTTTATTCCATCTTTTGTTTATCCACCTAATATCATTCCTCCGCTGTGGTTTTTGGGCTATTTCCCGATGAAGACTGCTTTCACAATCTGGACTTGGCTGCATCTTATTGCCACAGGTTTTGTTTTATGGGGAGCGAATATCTTGTTGGTGTCGCACTCACGAGCTTTTCGGACTATTTGTAGTATATCAGTTGCATTCCTCTACGGTTTTGTCTTCGATCTTCAAGTTGGCAATGTGGCAACTTTTATTGCGGTTATGCTGTTATGGATGTTTATTTGTGCCAGAAACAATAAGGATGTACTTGCCGGATTTTTATTAGGAGTTGCCCTTTTTAAACCAACTTTAGTTATATTGTTTATTCCTTATTTTTTAATCAAAAGACGGTTTCAGCTAGTTTTTATATCTATAGTCACGGTAACTTTTTTGGCAGTTATAGGTCTAGCTGTAACGGGCAATTCTTTAACAGGATTTATACAGGATGCGACTCGTGGATTTCCACTCTGGCTCAACGATCCATCGAATAATGCTTATATTTCTATGAGTCGCCTTGATTTAAGGGTTATGGGGCCGAGATTTTTCCCCGATAGTCCCTTCGTGGCGAAGCTATTTTCTGACTTGATTGTTCTGCTGCTAGTTGGTTTAGTGAGTTGGTATTTTTACAAAAAACAATCTCGCAATGCTTGGTCAAAAAAGGTTGACTTATCTGAAATGGTGCTAATTTCTACTTTGAGTATTGCTATCAACTATTCTCAGCCAACCAGTTCTGTGATGTTAGCATCGGCGGTGGTTTTTTTGCTGAATGATTTATGTTTTCAGATTAAAAATTGTGCCTTCTCTAGGCAAAGAATGTCGGTTTGGTTATTGGGAGTTGGCTGTGTCATGGTGCAAACCGCTGTGATTCATGGCGGGCTGTTGGTGTTTCTAGGAAAGCGGTGGAACTGGAAAGGGGGGGAATTGCCTTATTTGTTTAAAGTAACTATTTTTTCACTACCGAGTTATGCGATTTTAGGCCTTACGTTAAGTGTTTTAGTCTTAGCGATTACATCCGTTGGTCAAAAACAGGTTGCTGAATTTGACCGACAGAACTGAAGCAGGAAATAGACATTCATCTGGCCAAGAGCAAGTAATAGGTAGCGTGTTCACCATGTTTCATCTCTCTCTTCTCTTCCTCTGTGATCTCTGCGTCCTCTGCGGTTAAATCATTCAGAAAAAACCTTAAATGATATTACTCGTCGCTGTCGCTTTTCTGTTGCTGCGATCGATCGTCGCTTTGAATTCTCCCCTCAGATTTAGCCTCATCTACTGCTTCTTGAATTAATGTCAACACCATATTCGAGACCGGCCGATAATGCGATTTGGCTAACCGCTCTAGGTCTGCTTTAAGTTCTTCTGGAAGATATACAACTATTCTGGGGAGTTTTGCTGGCAAGGCTGTTATTTGTGCTTTTACTGCCCTATTGTACCTTTTTTTGACCTCTACAGTATCAATTTCACCCTCAAGTGTTGACTCGGAGTGCATACCGTGATACTTTAGAGTAGACACAAAACCAAACCCCCACCGCTCAGACTCGCAATCGTTCGGTGGGGGCTGGAACTCCCATATTTAGGAGAAACTGTATGATATCACAGCCAAAATCAGTTCCTGAACTGCTCCGGGAAGAAATTCCTGATGTACCCGCTGGTAAACAACCGATTCGTTTGCTGTTGTGTGGCGTTCCCAAAGCGGTAGACAGCATCGTTAATCTGTTGCACGTTTTAGGTTTTGCAGAAGTTGGGGAATGGAGCCCGCCTCTACCATCGCCGATAGGGGGTGAGGTGATTCGGATTTTAACCCGTTACTGGAAAGAGTAATCTTTGAGGGCGATCGCACGAATTGAAAAAGTGCGATCGTCCTTATTTGACCCTTTGGATCAGGTTTCTGGTTAGAGGAAAAACAAAACCGGATCAAAATATTTGTAGAAGAGTCAAAGAATATCTCTAAAAGAGAATGCCTAGTAGTCCACTCTCATCACTTTCGTCTGTCAGTCTAAGTCTTACAAAGGAATTAAAATCAAAATCTGCTGCAAACTCGGAGCGTGGAACCATATCTGAGTTTAAAGTACAGATATACTGAAAGCCACATCTCCTAGATTCTCTATCAGCAAATTCAAGAGCCAGTCTGACTTGTCGCTCATCTACACCATCAAAAATGGTACTGTCATGAATGAGTATACGTGGTGAAGGATCGCGTTCAGACCAAAGCTGTGCCAGCATTAAGTCATAACAAAATATTTTCATGTTATCGATACCTTCGCTGCCATCACGGTTAATCTCTACTTTAAACTGAAAACCATTGTCACCTACATCAATAATTAGCCTTCCTGGGGCATCATAAAGAAATCGAGAGTTTGTATTGAATAAATCTATAGCCCGATTTGCTTGAACACGTCGTTCTTTATAGTCACTACGTGCGCGTTGTAATACACGTTCTTTTTCAATCTTTAAAGCACTTTTTCCTTCTTCAAACTTATTTAACTCTTCTATACGTTTTTTGATATCGTTTAGATTAGATACAGTTTCTAGATAAAGTTCTTGGAGTCTTGTGTACTCTTCTAAAGCACCATGTGTTTGTAGCACTTCCAATAAAGAAGCACGTTCTTCTATTTTTTCACCTATGATAATTTCTCTAGATGATATATCTCTCCTGATACGATCAATTTCATTCGATAGAAAATCGCGACGATTTTCGATAAGTATACGATGAAATATTTCTACTTCTTCCAATCTTCTAACTACCAAACCAGGAAGTTCAATGCCGACACTTTCATATATATTAGTGACATCCTCTGGAGAGGGCTCATTTTCTGCTTCCAGGCTAGATTGATAAAGTTCTAATATTTTTTTTTCTGCAATATTGTTATTAGTGAGTTCATGAATTTCCGCAGTCAACCGATTAGTATTAGCCTCTAGTTCGTGGTATTGATCAGCTACGCGAAAATTACTTAAGGTTCTTTTTCTCTCGCGTAACTGTGACTCGACTTCTACTTTTAAAGCTTCGAGTTCGCCTAGAGAACCCAATATACCAATTGCAACTCCTGTCTCAGTGTCTTTTTTAAGTTTTTTGATATTATCCAGTATTTTTTTTTGATCTTTTAAAAGTTGTAAATCTCTCGCATCTTCCCAAGCCAAACCTAGTAAAAAAGCATTATTAACTTGCTTGTCCCACTCAAGTTGCTTTCTGTGATTTTCAAACGGAGTAGAAAATGCGTCTCGTCCACGGCGGATAAAATAAGAAATTAGACCTCTAAATGTAGGTTTGAATTTTTGATCTTCATTATCAATTGGCAAGCCAAACAGAAGATTTCCTAGTAATCCTTTCCATTTTATCAGGCTTAGAATTCTTTGCCCTTCTTTTTCTTTCGGCTGAATAGGCCATGAAGTAGTATCTCCTTCAATTGCTACCTGATGAGATTCCTTCTTATCAATACTTCTAGTAACTGTAATAACTTTATTAGTAAGTGTAAGGTCTAGGCTAAATGCCCAACCTTGTAAATTTTGAGAACCCAGTCCTCTAGCGGTTGGCAATGTAGCTCCAAGGCAAAAGTGAATTATTTCAATTAAAGTTGATTTACCTAAACCGTTACGAGAGTCTTTGCTTCCAGACTCTTCTGTACGATCGGCCAACACTACATTAAAGCCGGGTCTAAATTCGACGGCTTTAAAGGAAGCATGATTACAGCGAACAGCATGAATCATCGACGACTCCTACGAAGTATTCCTGCATCCATTTCAATTGCCCCAATAGCGTATAGGATATCCAGAGTCAAAACAAACCGTTCAAAGGTTGCGACTTCCGGCATCGTGGAAACAGCACTCCAAAGTGATGAGACTGTTCTCGGTTGATATAAATGTTCTATTATTTTAGCACCTACTCCCAACAAAGAGCGACGGGTAGAGATGTGTTTTGTAGGTAAAATTCTTGAGTAGTTATATGTAGAAGCTGCCTCTGTAGAGAGAGTCATCTTTCAAACACCTCGCACTTTTCAAAAAGATAGTAAAGAACTGCTAAGCCTGCCGCTTTTAGATCGTAGTCTGAGCTATGATGGCAAGAAAATTCATGTAAGGCATTAAATAGAGCATTTCCCTCTAATCCTATTCCTTGGAGTCTTTGATACTCAGTAACGAATCCTACTTTTAGCCTTTCTGGAAAGTCAGGGATTAAATTGACCATATTGTCAACAAAGTTGCTAACCATCTTGGCTTGAATTACCCCTGTCATTAATCTTGATTGAGCAGCCCCAGTCAGTTGATTATTAAACATTTTTTGCAAAGGAGGAGTAACTGAAAAGTTAGTATCAGAAGGTATGGACATACAAATAATTCCCTGTGTCACTACATCCAACTCCTTGAATGTAATATTTGTCATTGCACTAACAAGAAAATATTTATCTTGTTGACTTTGACCTAGGGAATTTAATTCGACATAATAATTGTCAACCCTACTTTTAACTTCCTCTATGTCCTTGTTGAATTTGGTTTTCTGCTGTGGCTCTGAAGCCAAACGCAAACCCTCTTCTAATTGCTTCAGTAGTTTGTATTCCTCTTTTATGTTTTCTTCTAAATCATGCTTACGTTGATGGTGCGGCTCCACGATTTACCCTCCTATAAGCCGCGGTCGCGCCATAAATTGTTTCAAAGCTTCTTTGAGATTTATCCCTGTACCTAGTTCTAATTCACCTTCATAGTCCAAGATAAAAGGAATAATAGGCACCGCAACCTTTAATCTATGCTTAAAATCCATTTGAGGTGCATTAATCACTTCGACGATCTCTCCCTGACTACCCGGAAAAGTAACACCGCGTTGTTGTAATATACTTAAACCTTCCTGGATACTTGGTAAAATATTCTGCATTTCTGCATCTGACACTTTGTTAGATTCTATTGCATCTAACAAAGCAGAAATGGTCGTTATTTGAGATTCATTTAACCGCTCTGTGATTGCAAAAATGATATTTTTCTCGCCAGCATCATAATAGGCTAGTAATCCTTGTCGCAGGTGGTTGATGTTTTCATAAATAGCTTTCTGTCCAGCGGATAATCGGTATAATCGGCTGTTCATCTGTTGTAACTGGATAGCTACGCTCTGCATTTGTACAGTTGGTTCACCAGTGATCTGCTGATGCAGTTGATCGTATTCCTGCTGATAGCGATTCGCTGATTCCCTTAATTGCTCAATTGCTCGATTGTATTTACCCTTGCGACGTGGATCATCTTCATCGCGTAAGGCATCTTCGTAGTCTTTGAGTAAAGCAAAATCTTTTTTAATATTGTCTTCCAAATCTTTCAGTCGCCGGGTAAGGTTGGATGGTTCCATTGGATCAGCCTTTTGCTTTTACAAAAATGATTTGTCAATAATGTAGCACTTGGCGCACCTTTTTTGACCTGCTATCACACCAATACCATGACGTACCGTGTTCTTTTGGCAACTCCTAGACTCAGACAAACACCCCATCCTCATCTTCTATGAAGACCCCACATCCGCCGCCGCCGGAGGTTTGAGCCCTACTTTCCTCGATGCCCTTACCCGCTTCGACGGTACAATCTGCCTCATCACCGACACACCTCATCCACCCCTGCAAACCTTCTCCCCCCATGACCCCGATTTACTTCAAACTGTCGTAAACTGGCTCAAACGACTTTATCTAGAGTCCTAAGTTTTGACTGTCGGGAGTTACGCATCAAAACCAAAGAAACCGGGTTTTTCACTTTAGTTAAAGGTCGGGATGCAGTATTCTCGAAAAAAAACCCGGTTTCTGACTACCCGCAAACCAAAGAAACCGGGTTTTTGGCCGCTTCTACGAGGTGTAACGAAGTATTCTCGAAAAAACCCGGTTTCTGACTACCCGCAAACCAAAGTTAGCTAGAATAAATTAAATTAAATTAAATTAAATTAAATTAAAAATAAATTTGCCGCATTTCGTGATAAAATAAAAACCTTAAAAAAAATCCCACAAAAAAAGCAATGTCTGAAATTACTCTAGACGAAACCAAACTTAAAGAATTGCTCAAAGCAGCGATTTTTGAGTTATTAAAAGAACAAAAAGAAGTATTTTCTGAAATTTTAACAGAAGCCCTAGAAGATATAGGGATGGAAAATGCTATCAAAGAAGGCGAAAATACTGAAACAGTCAGCCGCGAGCAAATTTTCAAAATCCTGAAGAGACAACCATGAATGTGGAGTCTAAAAAGAGCTTTGAAAAGGATTTACTCAAGATTCTTGATGCCGACTTGTTGCAAATAATTCAGGAAGCGATAGAAGTATTAGGCGTAGACTCTATGTAGGGTTTGCTGAATAATCGCTCGCCAAGCAATAGCAGGAGCTCACGATATCTGAAAGCTCGATTAAAGATAAGTTGTTTCGGTATTGATTCCACCCAGTTATAATTGTAGATTATCTTCAACCTAAAAACAGGTGTTCTTTTTCCAAATAGACATAAAAACACACAAAAAACCCGGCGCCACCAGGAAGCATCCGTTCATGACTAAAAAAGTAATTGCCATAACTGTACCAGATGTATTATCAAGTTTTGCCATCACAAGCGTTCAGACCGAATCTTCGTTTGCCTTGCCCAAACTTTCCCTCTATCGCATTTCTAATTCTTTCATCATATGCGGCTTGTTTCTTTTTTGATTTACTGACGTTTGCTGGCGGTCTTCCTAGGGGCGGTCCACTCAGCCTAATTCCTTTTTCTTTACACCATGCTCGGTTTTCACGCTTTACGGTAAATGCGATCTGCATGAACTGATTCACCGATAGTATCCTGTGAACTTATGATATGCTTCAAATGAGTGTTTTTAAGTCCCCTGATTCGTTAAAGTTATCCCAGCTCATCCGGTCTAAAAATACATATCCTTCAAAACAACTGGCTGATAGTTTGGCTCCAAATTCTACGCTTTAAGATGCTTTTCCTCTGACTATGGGACGAATATGGGGTTGACTTAAACTTACTATTCTATCCTCAATACTCTGTTTATCGTTGTCAAACAACCACTGTTGTTGGCGAGCGACTTCTGTGAGAACTAGCAAGGTTTTATAGGGAGCATCCCGGTTTTGTAAATGGTTAAAAGTATGATATGAGCCAAAATTTTTCGCCCTGCGCTACATGATAGAACGGAAAAGTTGTCGCCCGCAGGCTAACCGAACTGGCGAGAGAGGAGTATTTAAAGTATGGGAGTTGGGAAGAAAAATATAGAAACGGTATCTATATTCTAGATTAATTCATTCAAGTAAGCACACCTAAGTTTGAGCATTTGATTAATATTTTCACGACCCCACTGAGCGCCGGAAATTTTCAATATTCTCTCAATCTGTTTCACTAATGATTCCACCGCTCCCGACCCAATAGAACAAATATTTTTGTCCGACAAGAGTTGATAGTTAACAATTAGATCCCGATGTTTTGTTAGAGATTTACAAAAGTTGGTAGTCTGACGACTACTGCACAACTCAAACAACTTAATGGTTTCATCTATACGACCTTGCCACAACAATTCTTTGGCTCTAGACAGCCGTTTCTTAGACCCTGCTACTTTGTACAGATTTTCTACTAAATGATACCACTCTAAGATTTCTCGGCGATTGCCATCTGGATTGAATTTACCGATGATATTCCAAATTCCATCGTGTCCATCGCCTACACAAGTCAGTAGGGAATTTAACGGCTGACGATTGACATAATCAATCAACACTTCATTTTCGATAAAATATGCACCATAAAAGCTGTCATGAAGACTAACTGCTTTATAATCGAGCCAGTGAGAACCTTCCCCTTTTGCCCCTCTAATACGCACTTTTCCTCCATCCACACTGGTTTCTTTAATGGGCGCTTCTGCTACTGGTTCGACCCCAAGAGTGGTTTTCTACCAATCTATGTAAACTGGTATGACCTATCTTGACTCCCGTCTGTACTTCAATTTCTTGAGATGCCTTGGAATAGGATAACAGGGCTACTTGTCTCCGTCAGCATTTCTCAAAAAAAGGGGCCAAGCGAGTCGATTTTTTGAGATTTAATTTTTCTGCTTGTTTTTCTGTAATTTTTAACTCACCCACACAGCTTTTTACTGTTCGGGGGCGTCCTTTGTCCGTTCCCGTGGTTTCTTTGATAAAAAAAAAGCCACTTGGGGTCCCACTATCTCTATCCATTGTTTTCTCAGGTGCCCTTCTATTGTTTCTAGGCTCTCTAATGCTTCGGGGGGAGTGTTTTTGTATAAAATTTTGGCGATTTCAGCAGTATGGGCTTGTAAACGTGCTTGTTCGTCAGGCGTCATGTTGGGTCCGTCAAAATTTTTTATTGACTATTGTAACTCTTGAGACACTCTATTCTTCAGTTCCTCTAAAATGGCTGATTGACTCTCAAACATATTTTTTGGGGAAGCTAAGTGTCGGTTTTCGCAAAAAACAATATACTCTATCATACTTTTGTATACTTGCAAAATCGGGATGCTCCCTATCACACTCACTGCTTTACGAAAAGCATGACCCAATAGATTATATGTATCTTCAACTTTGCCGCCTCCCCATAGCGGCGACGAATCTAAAGCCGCTTTGAGTTGGGATGAACCAAATCCACCTTTTTGCTTGGCAATTTCTACGGTGCGGTCAATTAAGCGTTGATCCACTTCTTTTTTAATTAAGCCGTTTCTAAATCTAATCAAAGTCGCTTTGCCCAAAGGGGGAGTTTCACAATTGAGACAATCGAGAACTAACTGCCAACGTTGATCCATCACCATTTCTTCAATCACTTCATCATCAGAAATCCCCAAATATGCTTGTAGAATAATTGCCAAGGCAAGTTGTGCAGGAGGAACTGGGCTGTGACCCACTGTGCTGTATTTAAAAATTGTAGCGAGTTCGTCTTGAAACTCATCATTAAATATGAATGAACGGTTGAGGCCTTAGAAACGTGAATAGCTTGGCTATGAATGATGCGTTTGATAATCAACTCTTCATGGTTTGAAAGTTCAATGGGAGGATGCCATAAGGGAGGACGCATAGGGTTTTTTCTTTCTTCCGGATGGTGAGAATTTAACAGGCTCCTCAACTCACATACCATATCTACCCGGTTTTGTCAATATCTAATACTGTACCGATGCCCTAGGTGGTCTAAGTTTTCTACTGTTATTTCAGTTGCTTTCTGCACTCTTCTGTTAAATCGTGATTTTATGGTTTCTCTAGACTTGAGTTTACACTATTTTTGGCTAATGATTGATATTTGGTTGCGTTCGCAATTAACACATTTTGGTTCTCCATCCTGTTACAGAGTCTAATTTTAACTGCCATCACTATTTAACTCACGCCCCAGCCTCAATTTTCAGCAATGGACAACCGCGTAATGCTTTGTTACACAATTCTCTAAGTGTTTTTACTCATTATTGTCTCGAAAGACTGACTTTGAACTACTCAAGTCCCGTATGTGCCAGTTGAGGGTGCGGAATGTGGGTTTAATGAAAAAACGCCCCAACTCAAGACTGACAATCATTTGGGATGGAGCAAGTTATCATAAGTCACAAGAATTCAGAGAGTATTTAGACTTGGTAAACCAAGGAAAACCCCCAGAAAAATGGCAAATAAATTGTATCTTATTTGCCCCGAATGCCCCCGAACAAAATCCAGTAGAAGATATTTGGCTACAAGCAAAGAATCTTTTAAGAAAATTCGCCTATCGCTGTAAATCTTTTGCCATCGTCAACAGGTTATTTGTTTTTTTTCGGAATCGTCAAATATTTGGATTTCCGAAACTTTATATCTATGGATAGTGTTCACAAATCATTTAGGATTGCTATATCTGCTTCCTTGGTTAATTTAGCCTAAAAAAGCGATCACTGCTGATCCATTGGTCTGAGGAGAATTTCGTTGACGTTGACATGCGGCGGTTGCGTAACCGCATAAACAATGGCTGCCGCGATGTCCTCACTGGCGAGTGGAGTTTTTGATTGAAGCCAGGTTTTGACCCATTCTTGCGCGCCGGTATCCGCGATCTTATTGCCCAACTCCGTCGCCACCGCACCAGGCTCAATCAGTGTAACTCTGATTTTATCGGTGTAGACCTCCTTCCGCAGGGCTTCCGAAAACGCGCCCACGCCGAATTTTGTTGCGGCGTAGACGGCAGCATTGACTAATACTTCGCGACCCGATGTGGAGGAAATATTGACAATATGCCCACCGCCTTGCGCCTTCATCAACGGCAAGGCGGCATGAGTAGCATACATCAAGCCTAGGAGGTTGATGTTCAGCATACTTCGCCATTCCTCAGTATTCGCACCATCAATCGAGCCGAGTTGCATGACACCTGCATTATTGACCAGGATGTCTACACGACCCCATTGTGCATTGGCTTTAAGCAACATATCGTGCGCTTGCGCTTCATCGGCTACATCAGCGATTATCGGCATTGCCAGTCCGCCGTTGTCTAAAATTTGTTTGCTTAGAGTTTTGAGTCGCTCAGCACGACGTGCGACCAGGGCAACATGCGCCCCTTCTGCGGCTAGTGCTAACGCTGTCGCTTCACCGATACCTGAGGAAGCACCAGTTACTAGTGCAACTTTTCCGTCTAATTTACCGACCATGTGTCTCTCCTTTCCCTTATTGGGTCAAATGCTGATGAAAAATACCAATCTCAATTGAGGCGATAGGCTGCTTTGTCTGTTTTACAGCTCAATTGAGATTTGCTCTTAAGCCCCCTTCGGGGGATGAACCGCAGCCCGCCACGAGAGTTCATAAGTACAAGCGTAAAAATTGCCATGAACCATGAACCAGGAACGTGAAATCCCACGTCATTAGATGGGTGGGATGAGTTCACTGAGTAATGAGGCTGCAAAGACTCAACTTTGACCCCCTATACTCTCGAATTAACCGCAGAAACTTAGGGTTTAGCTGAACCATCCGCGAATTCAAATTTGTGAACGATATAGCTTTTGAAGATAGGTTGTTGGGTTTCGGGTACGCGCTTCACAACCCAGCTGTGATGAGCATCCACAACAACCCGTTTACTGTGTGCGGCTGGTGGCTTCCACATACTGCCCTCCCAGTGGATGATTGCCTCCACATCAGCGTGGTCAGATGAAGGAGTAACCTTTATTTCTTTCACTTGATGAATTTCATCAAAATAGGCATTGATGGCACCGTCATACCATTGATTAAACTCTTCCCGATTCTGCACTTTAACGCCGCTGGGAAATTGCATTAGAAATCCTTCTTCTTCAAAGGCAAGGAAAGGAGTACATTCTTCAACTGGAGCGTGAGCATCTAGTTTTTCATAAAAATCCGCTGCCAATTGCTTGACTTCTGACTCAGTTAATGGAATTAACTCAAGTCCGTCTCGGCGTTGGATAAAGGCGACTATTTCAGGAATACGCTTGGGGAGGAATTCTCTAAGAGTCTTGAGGGCTTCGGCTCGCTCCTCTCGATTCTCGCTTTGCAGTACGATGTCAACGGTGATGGAAACTTCCGTTGCCCTGTCCCCCTCTTCACGCGCCTTGAAGGTGACGTTGTAGAGTGTGAATAGGGGTGTTGCCTCTGGGATGTCCATTTTCCAGACATGATTCTTCCGGTCGTTGACCAACAAGCGATCGCGGACTACCGAATCCATGAAGTTGAATCGGACAATAGAACCTGGCCCATCTTGCGGTTTGCCAAATCCAGTTTCGAGTTCTACATCCGTGCGCCCACTGAAAGCCTTGAGCAATTCGAGATAGTTGTCGAAGGCAGACCAGAAATGATCAACTGAAAGGGGTACGGTTTGCACGTTATGCAGTGAGATCCAGGAACCATACTCTAGCTCATCTGTCGAATCCAAGTTGTTGGTTGAGTTCATGTTTGTGTTTGTGTCTCTATTGGTTAGTGCAAGGGGTCAAAGCCACATTACGAATTTGCAATAACGCAGTTTAAGCAAGTCTGTAAACTTCCTTCCCGGCATAAAAAAGGGAGTGTTGAAACTCCCTTTTTTATGCCGGGATCAGATGAATAAACCAACGAGCAGGAGACTAGCTGTTGATTCTAGAACGAAGGTTGTTGAGATCGTACCCTAGTTTCTCAAACTCTGGCTTCTTACTCTTAAACAGTTCTATCAGTTGAGACGGGACATCTCCATCTTCATTTTTGAGAATGTAACCGTATTTGAAATTGGTTAGCATGTGTGACACAGCAACAATAATACTGGCTGCTTGGCGATCGCATAAAACCTTCTCATCCTCTTCATCTCCCATTGAGCCATTTCTCAAGAGACCGCCATACTTGAGTTCAACAAACTCAGGATTATGCTCATTGTGAATCCAACTATGCCAAAAGGTGCATTGGTAAATCACATACCGGGCAACCTGTTTGAGATTCTCGATATCTTGTACAGTGGGTTGCTCCGATGAAGTAATAGGTCTAACCGCTTTGACTTCCCCATTTATCTCTCGACGGGGATTAGATGAATGCTGAATTTCATTTAAGTCATACCATTCATCTCCATCATCAACTTGCTCCATACTCAGAGTAAGATAGGGAACGCTATGTTGAACCAACTCCTCTGAAAATCTGAATATTTCGTCCCAATTCCTGACGATTTCGTCATGATTGGTGACAAAAAATGAATCGACATGAGTGCTGATCAGTTCCCAGCATAAGTTGCCGAGTTTGGCAAATGTATGAGACTCACACAGCGGTGTCCTAGGCCGCCAATCTGTCCAATCATAAGTCCCCATACATGACCTGACCCATTGCAACATATCTGGATTAATGAACATGGGTTCTAGCTTGGCGAAAAACCCTTCCTGAGCGTCCATCAAGATTTTGCGTCCAAATTTGTTAATATGGACTACTTCTTTGAGATGAGGGTACAAGAGGTCGCGGAGGGGATTTTTTCTTACATTCCTCAAAAGTGCGATTGCATACTGCTCCATATCAAAGTGACACTGAGCAAGATGGCCCTTCACCTCCCCTAAAACACCCAGGTGAGTACCGCGAACGACTCGCTTAGCCTGCAACCACTTCTTTCCATCCGCTGGAGTATAAGTCTGCGATTGTTTCATTTGGGGATTCGGCTTGGTATTATTATCCTCCCGGAACTGAAGTGTTATCTCTATCGGCAACAATTGGTCGTTTTTTAATTCAAATTTGACTTTGTAATTTGGCAAATCTATCTTGCCAGTCAGGTCAAATTTCTCCCCATTAAAAGATGTCGTGTATAAAGAAGGATTGTTTTTATCCTTTTTTAAGATGAGTGGGTTGAACCCATTGAGCATTTTTTCTCCAAAGAATTCATCGCTTCTTGTATAACCCTTACGCTCTTTTTCTAGGATAAGCGTTAATGTTTCTGGAAATGATTTTTGGATCTCGTCGTAGGATGGCTGATTGGGATCTCTTCGATTTCGTTGAATTAATTCATTCATTGTTTTGCCATATTTTGCTACGGATTGCAGTGTTATGGCAAGAGCCTCAGGCACGAAATCGTGTCGAATAGAATTCGGAAGGGCATAAGGAAAGAGGCTATACTCTGGATCGTACTCATAAAATGAGAGTTGCACTGTCCCAAAGTCATAAACTTCTTGGGTGACATTCTCAGCACCCTTGACGACTTCAATCAAATTCCTCTTTTTGACGGTTTTTCCATCGATAATAAGGGTTTGAGGCACATCAAAAATCTTAAAATCCAAATCTGGGACATCACCAAAGCCCGCAAGACTGGGGTCATAAAATATTTCAAACTCCCCGTGTTTATTCGTCACCCCACTTCCTAGATAATCATTTAACCCGAATGGATCTCGATCCCATAACTCCACTTCTAAATTGGGTATGGGTATATCCGAATCCTTATGTACTATTTTCCCGATCACTTTCCGGGATTGCTTGATGACCTTTCCCTTTAACTCCTCTTTCAGTTTTAAGATAGAAGTCAAAGGTAAATCCTCTAAAATCTTATATGCTAGAAGCTCTTTCTCGGTATTGCTATATTGCTCTAGAGAGACTTCACCTGAAACAATTCTTTGGATAAAGTTTGCCATTTTTGATGATTTCCTCGATTCGCTCAATGGTTAATTACTGATTTGTTGTTATTTTCTTGGCTTCAGCTTTTTTTTCGAGCCGCTTCTAGGGCTTCTAAGTCAGCACCCCCTACTATCTGTGCAAAAGTTTTTCGATTCCAACCAACCAGATGCATCTGTGTGAATTCTTGGAAGAAAATGTACATTCGGTTGGGGAGTACATTGAAGTTTGTCAGTAATATATCGCTGATGCTTTCTGTAAGCTTGGTGGTAATCTCGACAGGCATTTTGACACTAAGGACTTGTACAATAGCTGCAGGCTTGTCATAATCACCCCCAAATCCCACATTGACCTTGGTGTTTACAACAACCGATATCATTGTTTTTGGGTCTCCTTTGTTTAGATGAATTGCGTCAGTAGTTTGAATAATAACATCATTTATGATTTTATTACTAAACTTCTGATTCGTCTCAATTCTTACAAAAGGCACCTTATTTTTCTCCTTAATAATAGAACTGTTTTTCAGCTCTTCAAAACAATTATTTCAGTCGCTCAATTTTTTAGCGACTAGTGCAGCGTGGCAAAAGCTTCCATCAGTCTTAGAAATAAAGTATGATCTCCCGCACGGTCGATAATGGTTTCCAACTCCCAGTTGCATCTTAGTGCCTGCAGAAACCCTGCCCAGTGCAGAAAATATTACTTAAGCAACATCACTCGACAGACGCGATTGCCTGTCCTACAATAGGAATGTGTTTGTAATGGGATGCTGCCCCACTTTTGCATCTAAAAAACTGCGATCTCACAATTCCACCTACCATCAATAAAGAGACTACACCACTCACTTGTAAGATGTAGTTGACAACAGATCCCTAATGAATAGACTATGAACCAGACCTGACCTGGTTTATAGACTTTTTACATCCTCGATAACTGTCACTCTCTGATAGGAATTGCATTTGAGTATGGGGTGTGAGATTAAAGTTGAATTGTCAGCCTCATGTTTGGTTGCCCACTATACTAACCTCTCCCATAGAGGAATGTCAAGAAAATGGCATCTATCTTAGGTAAAGAATTATGACATAATTAAAAATGGTAATACCAATTTTATGTGAAGTTGCATATATATAATAGAGAGAGAGCTTTTATGGTGCGTTTATGAGTCGTAGTTTAAAAATCACAATTGAGGAAAGTGCATAATTTTTAGAAAAACAACTAAAAAATACTCGTACTGCAAGCCTTAAAGAACGAATACAAGTATTATGGTGGTTAAAAACAGGGCAAGTACAGGAGCATCAAGAATTAGCGCATCGTTTGGGTAGAGACAAATCTACGATAACGGGCGTGGTTACAAAAGTAGCGACTTGTGGATGATCGGAATTATTATTGGTAAAAAAAGCGCCCGGACAAGTACCCCACTTGACTCTCTTTGCATTAGCAGGACTCAAAGAACGTTTAGAAAAAGGAGCAGCCTTCAAAAGCTACGGAGAAATTGTTGAATGACTCAAAAAAGAGTATAATCTTGGGCGTTGCTGAGTTAGAGTATGAATAGGAGGAATAATTTATGCAATGCAAGCGAATGTAAATCAACCCATATCCGTAAAAACGGCAAGAAGAAAGGAAAACAGAATCACATTTGTGTCCAATGTGGTCGTCAATTCATTAATCAGTATGAACCCCATCGAGGTTATAGCGATAGCATCAAACGTGATTGCCTAAAAATGTACGTCAATGGTATGGGTTTACGGGCGATAGAACCAGGGTAAACGCATCTTAACTTTAACGCAAAATATGCTACAGTTAAATCCGACTAAATTTCAATGTATTTTGTTGTAGTTTATTGGTGCTATCAATGGCAAGAGGTTTTAGTAAAGCTGTAACTTCCAAACAAAAACAAACAGATTCATTGCCTTCAATGAATATTTTAAATACCAGTTTTTTAGAGCATTTTGCCAATTTGAAATACCCAAGAATAGAAAGAAGTAAAGAACACTTACTCAAAGATATTATAGCGATTGCGATTCTAGCTATCATCAGCGGTTCAGACGGATGGGTGGCAATAGAAGCCTATGGTAACGCCAAATATAAATGGTTGAAAAGCTTTCTAGAATTACCGAATGGTATACCATCTCATGACACATTTAGTCTCCTTCTTTGCCCGAATTGAACCACAACAGTTTCAAGAAGGTTTTTTGAGCTGGGTAAATGCCATAGTCGGGGAATTAGAACTAAACGTGATTGCCATTGATGGCAAAACGATGAAACAATCTTATGACCGAAATGACCAGCAAAAAGCGCTACATATAGTTACAGCTTGGTCTTCATCTCATCAATTGGTTTTAGGTCAAAAAAAAGTCGATAAAAATCCAATGAACTGACAGCAATTCCGGAATTAATAGAAATGTTATAAATTGCCGGAAGTGTAATAACCATAGATGATCGCTTGCTGTCAAAAAGACATAAGATCTCTGATTATCAAGAAAAAAGTAGATTATGTTTTAGCTTTAAAAGGGAATCAAAAACTCCTCTATCAAGCTGTAAAAGAGTGGTTTGAAGTAGCTAAAAAAGAAGATTATTTAGGCAGAGACTACAGTTATTATAAGCAAGTAGAAGCTGGACATCATCGAGTGGAAAAAAGACAAGTGTGGACTGTTGATGTATCCGAGTTACCACAAGTGCATAATCAAGCATTATGGACTGGATTAAAAACAGTTGTCATGATAGTTAGTAAACGGCGGCTGTGCAATAAAACCACGACGCTCAGCTCGTTTTTACGCTTAGTAGTTTAAGCAGTAATGCTGAGAGAATTGCTGGGGCTATCCTCCGTCATTGGGGCATTGAAAATAGCTTACATTGGACGCTTGATGTTACATTTTGTGAAGATGAAAGCCGGATTCGGAAACAGAACTCTCCCGAAAATTTTGCACTTCTACGTCGATTAGCCATAAATTTACTGAAACAAGAAAAAACTTCTCAACAAAGTCTAAAAATGAAACGGTATCGAGCCGCAATGGACAATCATTATTTAGTTAAAATTTTAAACTCTGCCAGTTAATACTCGAAATCTAAGAGCAATCTAAGAAGAAAAATTATCCGGCTTTAATAATTTTATAAAATCTTAAGGTTCTGATTTAATCTGCTTAAGTGGGGTTAAGATTAATGATTTTAAGAAGGTTTTTTTAGTTATTTAGTAATTCACAAATTGCTGGTTTTGTCAAATTAATTTAGATGCGTTTACCCTGGCTATCTCTCACCAAATGCACTGGTTGTCCAGTGTTGTTTAGTGTCTAGCCGATCGCTCTTAAATTAAGGTGCCTCACTTTCGATCCAACAGTCCAGTTGTAAAGTGATGCACCCTAATTTTTAAAATGGAATCGGATCGTAATCGGGATTTTCCGGTTCGTTAGACGAACCCGACTGGCGATCGGACTCAGAATTTGAAGACTGATGCGAGTTCCAATCCGAACTAGAGGTGCGGTTAGGGCCGCTTGGAGCGCTGTTAGAACTGCGGTTCCGCGAGCCTAAAGGTACTACATTGCTCGGCACATTAGCCGGGGCGGTGTCGCGAATTTGAGCCGGTTCCGGGGCGGTTCTAGCAGCAGGAGCCGAACTCATGGCATCAGCCCCGACACTGTAAATCCTTTGAGCTGTCAGTTCAGCGCGCTTTTCTTTAATACCATCTCTTTCGATCGTATTCATGCTCAGTCGCCCCTCAATAATCACGCGATCGCCCTCGTGATATTTCTCGTGAATTTCTTGAGCAAAATTTCCCCATCCTATCACTTTCAAATGTTCGGGCGGATCTTCTGGTTTTGGGCCGGGAAACTGCACCAACATCTCAGCGATTTGAAGTTGATTGTCAGGAGTATAACGGAGTTGCGGTTGTTGAATTATTTCCGCCATCAAAATGCAGCTATTCATCTGTTATCTGTGCGTAATTGGGAATTAGGAATTGGAATTGGAAATTGGTAATTGGCCCGCGCAGGAAATTGGTAATTGGCCCGCGCAGGGAATTGGGATTGGGAATTGGGCATGAACTTTCAAGTAAAAAGGTAAAACTTAAAATAACGCATTTTATTTTTTTACTTTTGCATTACCAATTCCCCATTGCCAATGCCCTGCGCGGGCCAATGCCCAATTCCCGATTACACGTTACCAAATTTATCTTGGAGAACTGCCGCCTCGGCTTGACTGACAAAATCGTGAACGAGGGCGCGGTACTCCTTCAACGTTTCAGATACCCAATCTCGATCCTCACTGTTGGCGAAGATATGAACGGTCGGTTCACTAGCATCGGGTAAAACTAATACCCAATTGTCGTCGCTGTAGTTAAAAATCTTCACTCCATCTAATAATTCTAAACGATCGGGCGAATGAGTTTCTACTAAATGTCGCATCAGCGAACCCTTGATAGTCCAAGGACAGCGGACGCTGTAACTGCGGTGGGTGATACGGGGAAGTTCCGCCTTGATCTGTCCGAGCGATCGCTCCTGAATCGTCATCATTTCTATCACTTTAGCAATGCAGAACATTCCGTCAAATCCGGGATGCAACTGCGGGAAAATAAAACCCATAAGGCCGCTGCCGCCCAAAACCACATTCGGGTTCCTGTTAGCGGCTTCCATCAAAGCAGTTGGGTTCGCCTTCGTGCGGATTACCTTGCTTTGATAGCGTCGGGCGATCGCCTCCACCGCAGAAGACGCATGCACCGGCACTACTACTGTACCTTTGGGATGAGAAGTCAGCATCAAATTTACCATCAACGCCGTCAGCATTTCCCCACGAATCGCTATCCCAGACTCATCTACCAAAATGAGCTGTTCGCCGTTAGCCGATACCTGCACTCCAAAATTAGCGCTGAGTGCTTTCACCACCCGGCCGAGTTGGTCAAGCAAATATTCCCGTTCCCCGTTGCTTAGAGAAGTCTGTTTGAGACTGGCATTGAGAACCACCGCATCGCAGCCGAACTTGGCAAGCATTTGGGGCAGAATTGCTCCTGAAACCGCGTAAACGTAATCGATTACCACCTTAGTATTGCTGTAGCGTATTGCCTCAACATTCATCTGCCGCTCAAAAATGCGGTTGTAAACATCAAGAGCTTGGTTAAAGTACGTCATCTCTCCAATTTCGGGAATTAGAGCTCGCCGCAAATCTTCCTTAAAATAAGCCCCCTCGATTTTTTTCTCAGCTCCTTTAGTAATATTGATGCCTTTGATATCGAAGAATTCAATTAAAATGTGGTCGGAGCGATCGGGCGAAATGCGAACATGAATTCCGCCGGCAATTGATATTGTAGACGAAACCGTGCGCGCGATCGGAATTGCCGTCGATTCCAAATTGATCACATTAATTCCCACCGACATCAAACCCGCAATCAAAGACCTCGAAACCATCCGCGAAATGCTCCGCTGGTCACGAGAAACCGATACCGCAGTCCCCGGTTTCAAAGTCGAGCCATAAGCCGCGCCCAATTTCACTGCAAATTCCGGGGTAACATCCACATTTGCCAGTCCTTGAACGCCACGCTGACCGAACAAATTCCGCTTAGCTTGTTCTCCCCAAATTAAATTTTGATTTAACAGAGCGCCGGATTCAATATTTTTGCTCGGCCAGACGCGCACGCTTGGCCCCACTTGTGCTTCTTCTCCCACGATGGACATTGAACCGACGACAGCACCTTCGAGGACGTGAGCGCGCCTGTCTACGCGGGTACTCCGGCAAATCACGCAGGCCCTAAGATGAGCGTCTTCGCCGACAATTGCTCCGTTCCAGACGATGGGACGTTTGAGGTTGGCATCGGCCCCGACTGTCACGTTATCTCCGATCACGGTACCGGCATCGAGTTTAACTCGGGCTCCAATTCGGCAATTGTTGCCGATCATGACCGGTACTTCGACGATCGCGCTATCGTCAATAAAAGTATTCTGACCTACCCAAAGTCCCGATCGAACTTCGTTGTAGTAGCTCAAATCGAGTTTGACCTTTCCCCGCAGCGCGTCGTACTGAGATTCCCGGTAAACATCTAGCTGGCCGACATCGCACCAGTAACCTTCGGCGATGTAGCCGTACATCGGCTCGTTTTTTTCCAGTAGCAGGGGAAACAAGTCTTTGGAGAAGTCGCACTCCTGATGTGTCGGCAGGTAATCCAAGACTTCGGGTTCTAAAATATAAATGCCGGTATTGATAGTATCGGAGAAAATTTCGCTGCTAGAAGGCTTTTCCAGAAAGCGGCTGATGCGGTAATTTTCCTCGGTAATCACGACCCCGAATTCCATCGGGTTGGGAACGCGAGTTAAAATTAACGTGGCTTTGGATTGCTGACTGCGGTGAAATTTGATCGCTGCGGTTAAGTCGAAGTCTGTGATGCTGTCGCCGCTGATGACCAGAAAAGTTCGATCAAGCAATTCAGCAATATTTTTGACGCAACCAGCCGTACCCAGCGGTTGGTCTTCCTCCACAGCGTAAGTCATTTGAACGCCAAACTCTGTCCCGTCAGTAAAATATTCGCGCATGACATCGGGAAGGTAGTGCAGCGTCGCAATAATTTCCGTAATCTGATGCCTTTTTAGCAAATTGATAATGTGTTCTGCGATCGGGCGATTAAGAATCGGCACCATCGGTTTGGGCAAATCGCACGTCAGGGGTCTGAGCCTCGTTCCCGATCCCCCAGCCATCAGCACTGCACGCATAAAATCCTCCTTGCTTAGAAAGCTCTCTACCGCTATTGTCCGCTAGAAAAAGTTTGCCTGCTGTAATTCGTCGGCCGCGAGCTATCAGTTCTTAGTTAATTATCTTTGAGTAGTGACACGTCTGGGAAATCCCCTTCGGCCAGGCCCTCCCCCAACAGCAACCGATTTCAACCGAATTAGAACTTGCGGCATCGCAATCCCCCGGTCGAGCTCGGATTTGTAGGGGATGTTGGGTAATAGTTACAGGTTTTATAGGCAAATATTACACTTGCCTCGGACAACCATTTTGTAAGGTGTGACCCTCACCGGACGTACTACCACGCCCTGTATTCCCTCGGCAAAAGCGTTGGGAAATGCTTTTTTGACAATGTTAGCGCTGCCATTGACATCCGCATTAATCAGTCTGCCGTCACCAGCACGAAACAACCCTCGCTTAATGCGTTTACCTTTATACTCCGAATGCTTGACACAAGGTTCATTATCTAAAAAAGAACACTTTGAAGTGTAACTTTCTTCAATAACCTTCACAACGATTCCTGCTAACTGCGCTTTATAAGTTAGCATTTCAATAAACCTTGCATGAGGTATGGCTACGAAGTTCTGATTATTCCGATTGCCGAGATTTATTCCCTGTTTCCAGTTATCGTTTTTACCAATCACCAGTGTCCCGATTCGGTTAGCTACCAGATGATTGATGATGAATCGACTTGCATTATGCAGGTAATTATCTACTTTTACATTCCGCTTGTGAGTTAATTGTTCAATTTTGATTGATGTCTTTCTTTCCCCCTTCAAGTATGACTGAAACACTGTCTTATTTTTGTGATAGTAAGCATTGATTGATTTGAGGGGTTTGCCATTTATTATCAGCGGAACCCACCCTTTTTGATTGGATGTAATTGTCGCTAAATTATTGAGCCCCATATCAATTCCTGCTATCCCTTCTCTACCTGATGATGATTGACTTACATCCTTGGGTTCATAAACTACCTCCATCGAGTAATGGTAAGTCTTTGGGACGATTCTGACTTGATTTACGACCCTAACTTTAGTAGTCAGAAATATCTGGGTTTTCGAGAGATTGATGATTCCTTTCTTGAGCCATTCTTTACTGATGGATTGAGCGGTGTAAGTCAGGACATTTCTGCCTAATGTTTTGTGTTTGTATTTGGGTATTTTTGGTCTGGCTTTGAATTTCTCTGGATGGATGGCATATTCCTTGGTAGCTTCAAAAAATGATTGCCAGCTTTCATTTAATCTCAATAATACTTGCTGAGATACTTTGGCTGGTAATGCTAGATAGTCAGTCGTTCCCTGACATAGTTTCTGTATTTTGTAATAGTCGAGGTATTCTCCTGAGATGATAAATTTTTGTCTGATTAGGTAGTTAGCGTAGTTGAAAATATTCTTCGAGAGAAAGCACAAATTATCTAGCTGCTTGTATAGCCAGTGGGTTCGATCGATAATGTGCTTTTCAACTAGCTGCATTGTTGTACCGTCATTTTGACTATGCTATACTAGAAATGGCTATTAATGGCCATAAAGTCAATAAAGTTTTACAATACCAGTTAAAAAACAGAATGCAACTATAGGCCCGTGCTCGGAACCCTTCTCTCATCAGTCATTACCAATTCTTTAATTCTTCAATTCTTCCATCTAAAATGGTATAAGTCCTCAGAATCCTCGACTTTTGGCAGAAGTCCCTTCTTGCTTGCTCGGTGAAAGCTATTTCGGGGGTGTTATTTTTAAGTTTGTGGCCAGCGGGGATTTTGCAGTCTCTTTCTGAAGGTGGAATTACTACAGCTATCGGTGTGCCTTGGCGTCTGATAAATGATAGATTAAGGGTAGCGCTTTGACTAGCTGACCCAAAATCCTATCCATTGCTTAGGGGTTCTTTAAATGAGTACGTTAATTAGCTTGGCATTGCTGATCGCTTACGGCGGCGGTATTTGGAAATTTTGGAATGGTTTCGATCGCACTAACTTCGACAGAAGTTTTACAAATCGCCTGAAGCTCTCGCTGCTCTGGCCCGCGTTAATTTTTAATAAGCCTTACCGCCAAAACTTTACAAAAGCTCTCAAAGCTTCTAAAAGGTAATTCAAGAATGTCTAAAAAGTCCGATCGCCCAGTAGCGGGTCAGGAGCAGACTTGGTTTGCTAAAGGAAAATCAGATAGCTGGCAAGTTTTACTATCGCAGGTTGCTGCCCGGTTCGATCGCGAATACCGAGGAGAAGCTTTCGCCTTACCCGAAGAAGTCGAAGCAATGCCGATTTTCCTAGAATCAGTCGCAGGAACTCTCCAAGCAAAAACAGTTTCTCCCTTCTGGAAAATTGCCAAACCTCAAAAAAATCAGCGCTGTTTAGACATTGGCTGCGGAGTCAGCTTTCTCATCTACCCTTGGCGGGATTGGGAAGCATATTTTTACGGTCAAGAAATCAGCAGCGCAGCGCGAGACGCCTTAAACGCTCGCGGCCCTCAGCTCAATTCTAAGCTGTTCAAAGGCGTCGAATGGGCCCCCGCTCACCAGTTAAATTACGAGGAGGCTCAGTTCGATTTATGCCTCGCTACAGGCTTTAGCTGTTACTATCCCATAGACTATTGGAGTATTGTCATGGGAGAAGTAAAGCGGGTACTAAAACCGGGCGGTCATTTTGTTTTTGATGTCCTCAACCCCGATGCTCCTTTAGCAGAAGATTGGGCAATTTTGGAAACTTATCGAGCCGGCGAAGTATTTTTAGAGACAATAGAAGATTGGGAAAAAATGATTAAAGCTGCGGGCGCTAAGGTAGTAAAAAAGCAAAGCGGCGACTTATTTCAAATGTATAAAGTTCAATACAATTGAGAGGTTAAGGGAAATAGATAATTAGCTTTGTAGTCCAAACTTCAATCGTCCCAAGCCTGGTCAGGCGGACGAAAAACAACTTCGTTCTTAGTTGATAAAGTAGGGTGCGTCAGCCAGTAGAAATTAGTTGGAGAAGCAACAAATATTCAAGCTGACGCACCCTACTAACTACTAACTCACAATAGTGAAGCAAGCATATTGGATATTACCCATTCCCATAGCGATTGCCAATTACCGATGCCCAATTAATTTTCGGTAGTGGCAGGAGATGGGGCAGCTTCCGGCGATGGTGACACTTCCGGGGCGGGAGATGGCGATACTTCCGGGGCCGGAGATGGTGACACTTCGGCGGCCGGAGATGGGGCAGCTTCCGGCGATGGTGACACTTCGGCGGCCGGAGATGGCGCGGCTTCCGGCTGCGGGGACTCTTCGGTGGCCGGAGATGGCGCGGCTTCCGGCTGCGGGGACTCTTCGGCGGGTTGCGGTTGAGGAGAAGGCGACTGTTCCGCGGCTGGTTTCGGTTCAGGCGAGGGCGACGGTTGAGCCGCAGGCTTGGGTGCAGGCGGCGACGGTTGGGCCCCTGGCTGCGGTTTGTTTGAGGGGGCCGGCGGCTTCTCAAACTGCGGTTGCACTTCAGTAGGCGCTGGGGATGGCGGCTGGCCTGTTGGTCTGCTGGGCGCTGTGGGGGCGGGCGCTGGCTGCTGCTGGCCTGGTGGGTTGGGCCTGGTTGGGGTGACAGGAATGCCACTACAAACTTTTTCGTCGTACTTAAACTCGACATCCAGTTGGTAAAGCTTGTGCGTGCTGGCTGCTTCAAATGTTAGAGAAGGGCTAATAATCGCAATTTTAGCCGCATTATCGAGAATACCGTAACCCGTCGGGACGATCGGCTGTGGCTCGGCCTTGAGCAAGCCTTGAGGGCTGACAACTGCTCCAAAAACGGCTCTTCCTTGGAGTTTTTGCGAGCAAGCTGTTACGGGATAAGGGACGTTCACAGGAGTCGGGTTCGTCATTTCCAAGTCAGGATAAGCCTTTTTGAATTTATCAAACAAAGCAACATAGGTCTGTGCAGCCGCAAGTAGTGCCTCTTTGTCGGTGGGTAAGTTTGAACCCGGTTGGCCGGACTGAGTTTCTGCGATGAGATTCCTTTTATTGGGATCTTTTTGAGTCAATTTTGGTACTCCATCGGGTCCGACATTCCTGCCAATTGGGAATTCCGGGGTAAAGACTGGAGCTCCGTCTGGAAATAGTGGCAGTCCGCCTCTACTGGCTATGATCTTTTTGAGCGTCTCTGCTTCGTCTTCCGAGCCGCCGCCGGGAAGCTGGGGCGCTTCATTCAGCGATGGTGGTGGCGGGATATTGCGATCGAAATTACCAGGTAAGGGTGGGAAAAGGAAACCGCTGGGAGGTACGGGTGGTACGAAAGTGGGTATTGGCTGGGAGGGGGCTCTGACTGTTGGGGATGGAGTTTTGGGAGGTGGCGGGGCTGTTGGGGCCGTGAAGGGCGGGAGAGGGGAAGGAGGGAGAGGGGAAAAAAATCCAGGAGGGGGCATTCCCGGCGGCATGGCGGGCAAGTTGATGGTATCGGGTGCGGGGGGCAAGGGCGGGGCTAACTTTGGCCCTGGCCGAAGGGGAACTGGTGCGATCGAAAATGGCGTAAATCGCGTATTAGACGGTTTCGGTGGTATGGTTTGTGGCAGGCGGCCGGCTTCTGCGGGAGTTAGTTCTACTAAGCCGACAGAACCGGGGATATTTTTTGAGGAATTTCCACCATAAAGTATGTTTGAGAGCGTTGGGGCGGTTGCTCCGAGGACTCCGTGCAGGCTGACAGAAGCTAGGGCTGCCCACCAAAAAGGCTGGCGCAGCGGTTCCGAAAGGGTGTTGGCTAGGGAGGAAGAGTCAGTCATTTAAATTTTAGATTTTAGATTTTAGATTTTAGATTGGGGGATTGCGAGATTGAGTGATTGGGGGATTGGTAATTTATATTGTTGTGGTTGTGATTGAGTGTAAATTCGTTTTAATGAGGAGAGGTTGGGAATTCAAAGGTATAATTTTAGCACGATCGCCCTCGAAGTTGCCCGATCGACCTTGATGAAAATTCATGGGCCCGAAACTGAACCAAATTTATTAAACACGATCGACAAGTTCGATGGATCGGCGTTTCCAATTCGGTTACGCCATCAAAAAACTGATCGAGTGGCTGTCAGCCCAGCCCGCAGTCCCTCGGTAGCCCCGCCCCAAAATGAGTACAAGCCCCCGACACTAGCGTCAGGGTCGATTCTACAAATTGTAAATTAAAGTTCCTGCTCCCTGATTCACTGCGCTGCAAGTAAATCTAAAATCGTAAGGGCGATCGCACTCACGCCGAAGTCTCAAATCGAAAATCCAAAATCCAAAATCCAAAATCTATGGATTCACCAGCGATAGCGGTAATTTTTAAAAGGAGCTCCCTCAATGGTGAGCAAGTCGATGGGATAAATTGGAGCGCCGCTTGCCATATATTGAAACATTTCGCGAACTTCCTCTCCCCGCAACGACAACTCGTCTAATTCCTTGAGAGAATACCAGCCAGCGCACAAAGTATGCTCATCCGGCTTACTCTTGGGCGGCGTCTTATCTTGTGGGCGAGCCACAAAAATGACTCGGAGGCGCACATTGCCCCTAGGCATCACTGTGTGCTCTACCCGGAGAATTCCCTCAACGATGATGGAAATGCCCGCTTCCTCAAAGGTATTACGCATAGCAGCTTCGAGCAAAGTCTCCCCTTTTTCCACTCGCCCTGCTGGGAGATACCACTGCTGCTCGTACTTGCGCTCTTGTACCAGTAGAAAACGGTCTTCTAAGTGGACGACAACTAGGGTAAAATACCATGTTTGAATCGGCTCGCGAGCCATAGAAGTAGATATTCCCTAAGCAAAAGGTTTAACGAGTGGCAGATGTTAGCAATCCAAAGGATGCTTCGGCAAGTGTCTTTTAACTTGAAAAACAGATCGTAGCACTCCGACCGCAAAATCTAAAATCTCAAATCTAAAATCTCAAATTGACGATGCCATTACCAACCGTGATTTTACCAGGATATTTTGCTGCTGCTTCCGACTATCGCGAATTAGAAAAGTCTCTGGTCGATCGAGGTTTCCCAACAGTAACAGTGCCTCTGGGCAAGGGAGATTGGTTGCCGACTTTTGGCGGGCGGTCGATGGTGCCAATTTTGCGACAGCTCGATCGCACGGTCAAACAAATGTTACAGCAATACGGCGTTCGGCAGATCAATCTCGTCGGTCATTCCGCCGGCGGCTGGATTTCTCGCATCTATTTGGGCGAAAAGCCTTACACGATTCACGGCGACGTGCTTGAGGATGCGGGTTTGTGGGAAGCTCACCGTTATGTGAATACTTTAATCACTTTAGGTACGCCGCACGTCTCTCAAGAGCGCTGGACGCGCAAAAATCTAGATTTTGTCAAAATTCACTATCCGGGGGCTTTTCACCCGCAGGTGCGCTACGTGTGCGCTGCTGGGAAGGCTGTTTTTGGCAAGCGCGGTTTTGGGACTTGGCTGGCTTATAAAAGTTACGAGTTGACTGTGGGGAAGGGCGAAACTTGGGGAGATGGAATTACGCCGGTGGAAGCTGCTGTTTTGGACGGGGCCGAAAATTTGGTGTTGGAGGGAGTTTGGCATTCGCCTCGTTCTCCGGGGAAGTGGTACGGTTCGCCGGAGGTTTTGCCGGCTTGGATTGGGTATTTGTGTTAGAAATGAACCGCGAAGACGCGTTCGGCGAAGCCGTTCCCGTAGGGTAGGACGCGAAGGAAGAAGCAGAAGGTTTAAGGGGCGGATTTAGTTAGAATTTGATATTAGGAGCGAGTTTAGTGCGGCAAAACTCGCCCCCCCGATGCTATGTTTACTTAAATTTTTATCGCTAACTGAATAGAGTGAAAAAATATTTTATGTGGCATCATCGGTAAGATTCAGAAGTCACGGCGAACCACACAATCAAATTAGAGGTTGGCTGGGGTGGAATTGGGCGAAAATGCTACTGTGCGCTTGACGCAGATAACGAACCTCAGCCGGATGCTTTGTGGAGAATTGATGCCGGAGGTCGATCGCAAATTAGGGATGATGATTATGTGCGATCGCTAGCTGTACAATCATCGCAGTGTTTGGTATTTGGTGCGAGGGGCGATCGCACTCTCTTGGACAAGCCTTACGATAGCGAGCTCGCACGCGAGGTTTGATTTGGTGAGTCAACAATTTGAATTGCACTCACACATCTCCATTAATGCCAGTATAATTGTAATTGTTTGTCATCAGGGCTTTATGTCAGCAAAGGATAAATTTCATGATGTTGTGAAGATTGCCTTGCAAAAGGATGGTTGGCAGATTACAGATGACCCACTTTCCATCAGTGTGGGTGGAGTTGATATGTTAATCGATCTGGGGGCGGAACCTCTGCTGGCAGCCGAACGGCAGGGCGAGAAAATTGCTGTAGAAATCAAGAGCTTTTTGAATACTTCAGCGATAACAGATTTTCATTTAGCGGTTGGACAATTTATCAACTACCGTACAGCACTCAAGTTTAAAGACCCCCAACGTCAGCTATTTTTGGCAATTCCTTTGACGGCGTATAACGATTTCTTCAAGCTGGAATTTACAACTGCTGTTGTGGAAGATTACCAGTTAAAATTATTGGTTTATGACGTAGAAGAAGAGGTGATAGCTTTATGGAAAAAATAGAAAAATATCGGGATTGTATCAAACAAGTTCTCACGAAATATGCTGCATACAAGCCTTCTTATGGAGAAGTAGAGGTGCAAGTGGTTTTTGACACAGAACACAATCATTATCAAGTTGTTCGAGTGGGGTGGGATAACAAACAGCGAGTTTACGGCTGTCCTATACATCTCGATATTAAGGATGGCAAAATCTGGATTCAGCAGAATGGAACAGAAATCGATTTAGGGCAAGAGCTGGTTAATATAGGTGTGCCGAAGTCGGACATTGTGGTTGGGTTTCATCCACCTTATATGCGTCAGTTCACAGAATTTGCAGTGAGTTAAAACTAACGTTGATGCTTTTGGTTGCAGACATCGATCGCTCTTTATGTGTTATGGGGCGATCGCACTCTGTACAATCATCGCAGTGTTTAGTATTTGCTGTGAAGGGCGATCACTTGCGTACTTTGATTTGTTATACTGATAATTGTAGACTTACGAAGCTTAGAACAATGAAAACCTATAGCTTTGATGCCATTATAGAGTTAGTCGAAGAAATGTCTGATGACGAACAGATCACTCTCATCGATTTGATCGGACGACGACTGAAGGAAAAACGGAGAGATGAGATCGCTCTTAATATTGTTCGAGCCGATGAAGAGTATTTGCATGAACAAGTATTCCGAGGCACAGTAAATGATATCATGGCAGAATTAAAAAGATGAGAACTCTTGTCTTAGCCTCTTCTTTCAAACGAGCTTTCAAATCCTTAATCCGCCAAGAACCTGAAATGGAGGAAAAAATAGCTGAGCGACTAGAACTATTGGCTAATGATCCATTTCATCCCTCACTTAAGACCCACAAGCTGAAAGGTAAACTATCTGGTGCTTGGGCTTGTACTGTAGAGTACGACTGTCGAATAGTCTTCAATTTCAAAAAATATTCAGATTCAGATGTTGAAGAGATCCTTCTGATTGATATTGGTAGCCATGACGAAGTTTATTGAGTTCATCCTTTAAGCAATAGACGTAACTCGATCGTCATACAGTTATTAGGAGGATTATGAGAGATTGGAAGGCTCTAAAGGAACGCTATTTGCGAGATAATCTACCCATTCGTTTGGGAAATTTAGCATCGAATTTGGCACGAATTAAATCTTGCTGTCAAAATGCAGCTAATGGCGAAATAATTGAAAGTTTGCTGCAAGAAAGTAAGCTGTTTATTGAATGGACTGCTCAAGATGCAGAGATAGAAATAGCTGCTGAGTTAGTTGAGTTGCAAATTCAGTTAGCTTGCTGGCAGTATTCTTGGGCAAGGATTTGGGAGGATGCAGAACAACGAATGAGAGTTGGAGAAGAGGGAAGGATTAGGTCGGAGAAAGTGCTGAATATGTCGGGTTTGTTGGCTGTGAATTAGATTGGGGCGATCACCCTTTTTTTGCTGGGACAATTCCCTATTGGATAGCTACGCTTCAGGCCTGGAGTGCAACCATCGCCCTTTGAAAGGGTGAAAATGGATCAGATTGTGAGTGGAAAAAGAGGTTGGGTAACACGAGTGTCAACGGAATAGGCAAGATGGGCGATCGCACTAAGTTATGCTGCGACTACTTCGACAGACCTGAGCATTATATCCATTCAACCTTTGATGCCAAATCTATCATAAAGCATCTTTCTTAACCTATTGCTACCGCGTTTCACGAAGTCATCTTCAGATTCCTGCTCCAAAGGTTCACCAATTTGATTGCTAAAGTCAGATAAAAAAGATTCATTCTGAATTAAGCTCGACACCTCTTCTGAGAATTTTTGCTTTTCATTATTGGAAAATGAGAAGGGCGTCAACATAAGGAAAGTTCCTGCTGTTAAATCCATTTGAAGGGATGGAAGAGTTAAATCAGATTCTGGCAGTGATTGAGTAGGTGATTGCTTAATCTCATCCATAAATTGCTTAAAATTACTCATCACTGATTGAGTAGGTGATTGCTCAATCTCATCCATAACTTCCTTAAAATTACTCATCACTTATTCTCACTTGGTATGCCGATTTTTCCACGAACCATAAAAAGAACGAAGCAGCTTTTCAAATGACTTGACAACTTCCTCTATAATTTTACCTTTCGTTTTATCATCCAACCGATTCCATAGTCTGAAAAACCAATTAAATAGTTCAGATAGCCAACCAAACATCCGTATACTCCAAAGCTACGAAACAGAACCTATAACCCAACGCTGTAATATTGGCTGCATATAGATAGCCAAGCTTACCTTTTCAATCGCTGGCAGTTTTCTGATATTTGCTGCGAGGTGCGAGGAAATACTAAAGCCAGACTAAACGCTGATGAAGGTTGGGTTGCAACAGGAAACCCAACCTACCAATTCAAACTGAACTAACTATCTTTACCCTTTACCTCCAAACAGTTTATATATTCCGTATCCAACAGCAGCAGCCGCAGCAACAGGTGCAGCAGCAACTATGGCAGTACCAGCAATTGCGCCTCCCCCGACAACGCCACCGATACCCGCAAGGGTGCCCATAATTGCAGCACCAGAGGCACCGCCAGCTACCGTTACAGCACCAGCACCAACTAGACCAGCAGCAGCCCCAATGTTTGTAGCTGTTCTTGCCGCTGCACGAGCATCATTCTCTTCCTCAGACAAGTTCGATTGCTCTTTGAACAAAGTTTCATTCATTATTTTTGCCCCCAGATAAGCAGGGCCTGCTGCTAATACCGCAGGAGCCGCCGCCATACCACCACCAACCACACCACCTGCTGCAGCTAGACCCGAAGTAATTCCTGCTCCTGAAGTTGCTGCAACAGTCAACCCTGTTGCAGCACTGGCAGCCGCACCTACCGCAGCACCAGTTTCTGCAACCGCTTTGACTGTTTTGACTGTATTTCCATTAATTCCCAGAGTTTTTTCTACAACATTTTCTACCACTTCTTCACCTGCTTTACTGGCCAAATCTTCCCACTTCATAAATTAATTTATCCTTTTAATACTTGTTCCATTATCCTTAATAAATTCAAGGTTTTTCTAGCCCAATAATGTTCTATTTTGCCGCCAATTCTCCCTCGCTTATACTTTAACTTTAATCTAAGTTTGTACGAAAATGTACGAAAATGTTGGCAGTTGTGAGCTACAATACACAAAACTCTCGCATCTCCCTGCCAGATGAATCTTAAAGAAATGTTAAATGTCGCCGATCGCATAGTCTTCGAGAAAACGGGTCAACACCTTGACGATTTACAAGAGGCGGTACTGCGGGGAACTCTAGAACGCGAGACATACAAGCACATAGCCAAAGATTTTGACTGTTCTGAAAGTAGTGCTAGGAATGCGGGTTCGGAATTATGGCGGATACTTTCAGAAAAATTAGGGGAAGATGTCAATAAAAAGAATTTTTGCTCGGCAATGCAGAGGTGGCAAGTTTCAAATGTCTCCAATTTTGCAAAAGATGTTGTAGGGATTGGTATCTTTAACCTGTGTGGAGAACCTAGACACCCGCCAGATATATCAAACTCACATAATGACGAAAAATCTAACCCACAACAAACCAAAACTCTACATCAAGATTTAAGCGAAATGCCAGATTTGGGTGATTTCTTCGATCGCACTCCCGAACTCCAAACCCTCACCACATGGATTCTACAACAACGCTGTCGGCTCATCACCCTCACCGGCATCAGCGGTATCGGCAAAACCACCCTAGCAGTCCAACTCGTACAACAAATTAAAAACGAGTTTGAGTACGCAGTTTGGTACACTCTAGACGAATTCCCCACCCTAGAAAAATTTCAATCTAACCTAATACAGCTTTTTTCCAATTCCGAAAAACAAGATTCATCCCCAACCAACCAGAAACGATTACCGCTGATTAACTATTTACAAAACCATCGCTGTTTAATAGTCTTAGATGACGTTCACAACCTTTTCTGTAGCGGAGAATTGGCAGGAAAATATAAACCAGAATCCGAAGAATATCGCTCTTTATTCAAACAAATAGAAAAATTATCCCATCAAAGCTGCTTTATGTTAATCGGTTGGGAACAACCCAGAGAAGTGACTCAAGTTAAAAGCCAAAATACTTCTATTCGCACCTTACAACTCAAAGGTTTAGACATCGCCGCCGGATGGGAAATACTCAGAGATTATGGGTTAGAAGAAAGCGACAACAGTGAAACACTCATTCATCGTTATCAAGGGAATCCCCTATGGTTAAAAAGCGTGGCGAATCTGATTCAAGACTTGGGAGGAGGCGTGACAGATTTATTACCAAATGATACCATATTGTTGCCGGAAGATTTGAAAGATGTTTTACAGCAGCAGTTCGATCGCCTATCCGAACTAGAAAAACAAGTCATCTCCTTGTTAGCGAAAGAAAGCCAGCCAATCAACCGGGCAAAATTGCTAGAAAATGAGATAATTCCGGCTTCAGATTTGCTAAATGCCTTGCAATCTCTATCGCGGCGCTGCTTGATAGAACAACAAGCAAATTTTTACACGATTTCACCTGTACTGAGGCAATATGCGATCGCCCGTGCAGTGTAATTGATACAACCATTGCTTGCATTCTCGCCCTTCACCCAAATTACTAGAAGTGGCAATGGGCGATCGGGTAAATAGGGCGATCGGTTCGATAGAATCATCGGTAGTCGCAATTCCATTGTTTGCCATGACGCTGAAAGAATTAGAGCCTCAACTCCTGGCACTCTCTGACGATGAAAAAGCTCAAGTCGTTCAACTCCTCACTCAAGGTAAAATCACTCCTTGGCGTGGTATTGAAAAAACGCCTGATGTTTGTGGCGGGAGTGCCTGCATTGCTGGAACTCGCATCACCGTTTGGGGACTTGTAGAAGCTCGTCGCATTGGCTATAGCGAAGCCGAGTTACTCACAAGCTATCGATTACTCTCTGCTACGGATATTGCTAACGCTTGGGCTTATGCTGAAGCCTTTCCCGATGAAATTGAAACAGAAATTCGGGAAAACAATGAAGTGATGGACGAGGATTTGTAGCAGATGGCACGTCTTTATGCCGCCGATGAGCAATACCTTCACCGTAACTTAGATGGTAGTGATGCCTTGCCCTAAATGCTTCAAGACTTGAAAAGCCGATCGCAATTCACTTCGCACAGTATAAATCGAAAATGCCCGCGATAACCCGTATTCGGCTGTAGGTTGAGCCCTGAGTTTCACAAACAACACATCATCGCCATTCGTCAACATACCAAATCTCGGTTTATCCAAATCAGGATTTGCCATCATGTATGCTAATCCTTGGGGTAATGCCGATCGCGTCGAAATCGTAGTCTTCTTACACTCCAAAACCATTACCCAAAGCTGCCAAGGCAAAATCAAGATATCAATTCGTCCGCGCAGGGTTTCTTCCCCATCATCGATCGCAATTTCGATAGCAGCTTCAGCCTTCATCCTGAAAGGTGGATCGTAGAATCCCGCCAGTTCTAACAAAGGTGATGCCACCAGCAAAGTCACTGCCCCTTCTAACAATTCTCCATCGGCCCTATGATATAGCAATCTGCGTCGTAGCGTATCCAAAGCAGTCTGTTCAGAATCGCTGAGAGTTGGCAATTGGGCTTGCCACTCTGTAAAAAAAGCCTCATCCTCAGTTCGGCTCAAATTCAACCTTGATTCAGCCTCAGCCAGGCTTTTAATAGCTTCTGTAACTGCAATAACCTTTGCCATTCGTTCACCTTTGATTCAAACCGTTGAATTTCCCACGAACATTAGCTTCATTGTAAGCAAATATAGGGAAACTGCTATAGCGATCGCAGTTTTCAATATCATATGAATTCCGGTTGAATTGGAATGATTAAACCGCAGAGGACACAGAGAACACAGAGTCAGAGAACAGAGAGATGAATAATTCCTATGCTACCGGATTTGATATCACTTCTATTGGTTTCTGTCCAAAAACAAAAACCGGGCAACTCCACAGCTACCCGGAAATCCTAACTTTAGACCTCAGACAAAACTAAAATCTAAAACCTAAAATTCTTAAACAGCTACAGCCTTCTTAGGAGCGCTCAATTCGCCCTTAGCATACTTAGCTGCAAAATCGTCCAAAGACACTTGCTTAATCTTTGTACCGTGACCGGCGCAACCGAAAGAGTTGTAACGATCGCTACAAACCTTCTGCATATACTTGATCGACGGCTTCAAGAAGTGGCGGGGGTCAAACTCATCGGGCTTGGCGAACAAAGCTTCGCGCACCGCAGCGGTAATCGCCAAACGGTTGTCAGTATCGATATTGATCTTACGAACGCCGCACTTGATACCCTTTTGGATTTCTTCCACAGGTACGCCGTAGGTTTCGCGGATTTTGCCGCCGTTGCTGTTGATGATTTCCAGCAATTCTTGGGGCACAGAAGAAGAACCGTGCATTACCAAGTGAGTATTCGGCAAGCGGCGGTGAATTTCTTCAATGCGGCTGATTGCCAAAATTTCGCCAGTCGGCTTGCGAGTGAACTTGTAAGCGCCGTGAGAAGTGCCGATCGCAACTGCTAGAGCATCAACGCCGGTTTGCTCGACGAAATCCACAGCTTGTTCAGGATCTGTCAGCAACTGATCGTGAGAAAGCGCACCTTCAAAGCCGTGGCCATCTTCTGCTTCGCCCATTCCTGTTTCCAGAGAACCCAAGCAACCCAGTTCGCCTTCAACGCTAACGCCGATCGAATGAGCAACATTCACCACATCGCGAGTAACTTGAACGTTGTACTCGTAGCTAGCAGGAGTCTTAGCATCCGCTTCCAGAGAACCGTCCATCATGACGCTGGTGAAACCTTGGCGCATGGCAGAATAGCAAGTGCCGGGGGCATTGCCGTGGTCTTGGTGCATGGAAATGGGAATGTGAGGATAGGTTTCAACTGCTGCCAAAATCAAGTGGCGCAGAAAATTTTCGCCAGCGTAGGAGCGAGCGCCGCGAGAAGCTTGCAGAATCACGGGGCTGTTGGTTTCGTCAGCAGCGCGCATGATCGCTTGGATTTGCTCCATGTTGTTGACGTTGTAAGCCGGTAGGCCGTAACCATTTTCAGCCGCGTGGTCGAGCAGCAATCGCATAGGTACAAGCGCCATAGATATTCCTCCTAATTATTTGTGATTTTTGGGCAGTGAATTTTGGACAAGCTCAATTCTTACGATAATAGTGAAATACCCAAACTAAACGGAATACCGTTATAGTTCGGGCTTCGTGTCTCGTTTGCCGTTGCTCTGTTGGGTATCTCATTACAGAGATTCGTCACTGAAGACGATCCGAGTCTGACACAGCATCTCTGGGCTTTTACACCCTTTATCCCTTCCTAGGGAACCCACGCAGAAACCCTGTTTCCCAAGGCAAAAAACTCTTTCGTACAACAAACATGGATTATATTTCACAACAGGGCGTACCCTGTAAACCAGCGGTCTGTTTTTTCCCCCTTTCTCGCGGTCTGTTGTCCTTGCCAAGCATCTTAGTGCTACTGTAGCCTGTTGTTTGCAGTCGAGTGGGTGGGTCGCAACCACTTATATTTTACACGTTTTTTGCTAGAGAAATTAGGAACTTGTCGCTCTTTTTCACAAGCCTTGCGAAAGCTTATATCCCGACGCCCAATAGAGTACAATTACAGCGCGGGACTTACGCCAAAAGAGTTTAATCTTATCCCTCCATTGTACAGGCATTCGCCAGAAGGCCTTGGGTTAGATGCTGAAGGCAGAATTTTTACCTTCTAATTTTTAATTCCCGTAGGGCCTCGTTCCCCAGCTCGATGTCCTCTCCCCCTATAGGGTTTATGATTGATAAGCAGCGGTTGACCGGCTACCGGCACCGCAACAATGCTTCACCCAACGGGCTTACTCTATGGCAGCGCTGAATCGCACTACTCTTCGTCGGCTACAAAACTTACCTCAAATTCCCAGCGTGTGGGAGGGCGATCGCCGACCCTTATCTAATGCTGACTCACACATGATGCTAGATGACGATGACGTTCTAGAAGCTGGTGGCGAGTGCATTCTCTGGGTCGATGGCTCCGAAGGAGTCGTGAGGGCTATGGACATGGTAGGCCCAGATGCCGGCCCAGAGGCGCTCGTCCGGGCCTTGCTACGGGCAATGGAACATCCCCAAAGTCCGGCTCCCGCAGTCCGCCCCCAAAAAATAGTAGTCAAAAACCGAGAAATTCAATTTTATCTGCGGGGCGTACTTCAAGATTTAGGCATTTCCATTGACTACGTGCCGGAGTTGCCCCTAATTGACGAAATATTTCGAGGCATGGAAGAGGTAGCGATCAACAGACCTCCTGAGTTGCCACCTCAGTATGCTGAAGTTTTAATGGAAAAAGCTGCTCAAATTTGGCAAGACGCTCCGTGGCGGACTTTGAGGGAACACCAAATTATATCTATTGAAATCAATCAGTGGGATGTCGCCAGCCTCTACGTGTCCGTATTGGGGCAAGGCAGAATGGATTACGGAGTTTTACTGTACCGTTCTCTAGAATCCTTGAAACGGTTTCGAGAACGAGTCGTCAACGATGAATCTTTTGAAGATTTAGAACAGGCTTTTTTAGGGCAAGACTGTTTGTTTGTTACCTTTGAAAGTGCAGCAGATATTGATGAGGACGACGACGAAATTGATTTAGCCGATTTGCCTCCATCGGAAATTGAACCAAATTTCGGCAACCTACATCCTTTAGAAGGATTGCGATCGATCCTTTACGAAGAAGAAGCCCTCACGATGTTAGTGGCTCTCGAAGCATTTCATCGCTTTTTCCGCAACGGCCGCCGGAAATTGGGCTCAGACACTTTTCCCACTCTTAGCAGCCGCTACCGCATCCCTGTGCCGCAGCCTGACGGAGAAATTCAACAGGTATCCGTTAAAGTTTCCACGATGCCCGATGTATCAGACGAATTATTACAGATGCTCGGTGATGACGATGATGACGATGATGACGATGATGATGAATTTGACAAGCCACTGCTGCGGGACGATTTGGTGCCGCAAAATTCATTTTTGAGTCTCGGTGCCGTACCTTGGGAAACGGTAGATTTCCTGCGCCAAAGTGTCCAGTTTCACCAAGGTGCAGAAATTGATATTAATACCGCCGGAGATGGTTTGCCGGTGGTGATGATCCAAACTTCTCATCCGAAGGCAAAAACTATGATTCAGGATTTGAAAGAAGCTGGAGGTGTGAAGGGGATTGGTTTTAATCCGGGCGAAAATCCTTTTCAGGATGAGCAATACGACTTGGGTATTTTGCAAACTAAAAATGGCGAGTTGTATTTGTTTGGGGAGTTTAATGAAGACGATCCGGTGCATCAGGAAGCTCGCAAGAAGTGGGATCGCCGCTGTAAATTAACCAACGGTTGGTGCGGTTTGATTATTGCTAAAGGGTTGATGGGTGCTTCTCGCGGTCAGCCTCAGTTTAAGGATATGATCGCTTTGCTTGAGGTGCGCTGGGTGTCTGCTAAAGAGTTGGGAATTGGGCCACTTCAGTTAATGCCGATGTTTTGAAGTTAGTTGACTGTTGGCTGTTGACTGTTGACTGTTGACTGTTGGCTGTTGACTGTTGACTGTTGACTGTTGACTGTTGTGAGAAGGAAGAGGTAAAAGTAATATCCAAGGTGCGCCCCAGCGCACCATAGTTTTTAAATTATCAAGGAAAATGATTATGTCAAATTCTACTCAAAAGCGAGAAGTGTTAGTCGCCCTTGATGCTGAATTCGCGGAGAAAATAGACCAACTTACTGATGATTGGACGGAGGCGATCGAACAAGCTCTCCGTCTCTGGTACGCTAAGCAAATAGAAGATAAGTTGCGGAAGTTTTATCAAAACCGCAGCCCCGAGGATATTGAGGAGGAAAAAGAGTGGTTTAATTTTGTAGAAGAACAGATAGAAGAAACATGGAACAGCGATGGACTCTAACTCAACAGCAAAAACTTATCCCCGCCAAGGTGAGATTTATCTTTCAAGGGCTTTGCGTCAGTTAGGAGATACCAAAAAAAGACCTGTAGTTGTGGTTTCTCCCGATATCCGCAACGAGTTTACTGATTCTGTAATTGTTGTTCCTTTCACAAGTAACCTTGCAGGAGTAGAAAATCCTACTCGTGTCTTGATTCCTGCGGGTGAGGGAGGATTGCAAGCTGAGTCTCTAGCTGTATGTGAAAACGTTTCTGCTTGGCGGCAGACATTCCTAGAACAAGGCCCTTACGGTCAACTTAGTGCCGATGTCCTAGCAAGAATTCAGAGGGCTGTACAAGTGTCGATCGCCATTTATGAACTTTGAATGTTTCGGAAATTCTAAATTTTGTTACAATTTGTAAAAATACTGTAAAGGATAGGTAAAATGCGGGTTGCGATCGCAGGTGCGGGACTGGCTGGAATGACCACAGCAGTCGATTTAGTGGAGGCCGGCCACGAAGTAGAAATTTTTGAATCCCGCCCCTTTGTTGGCGGCAAAGTCGGCAGTTGGGTAGATCCCGACGGCAATCACGTTGAAATGGGTTTGCACGTCTTCTTCGGCTGCTATTATAACTTATTTGCCCTGATGAAAAAAGTGGGAGCTTTTGACGATTTGCTCCTCAAAGAACACGTCCACACTTTTATCAATCGAGGCGGCGAAACTGGTTCTTTGGATTTTCGCTTTCCCGTGGGTGCTCCTTTGCACGGATTGAAGGCATTTTTTACTACATCCCAGCTATCCGTACAAGACAAAATTCAAAATGCGATCGCCCTGGGAACTAGCCCGATCGTCCGAGGTTTGATAGACTTTGAAGGAGCGATGAAAACTATCCGCGATTTGGATAAAATTAGCTTCGCTGACTGGTTCCGCAGTCAAGGGGGCAACCAAAACTCGCTTAAAAGAATGTGGAATCCGATCGCCTACGCACTGGGTTTTATCGACACTGAAAATATTTCTGCCCGGTGTATGTTGACAATCTTTCAATTCTTTGCATCAAAAACCGAAGCCTCTGTCATGCGGATGCTGGCTGGTTCTCCCAACGAATATTTGCACAAACCAATTGTGGAATATTTGGAAAGTAAAGGAGCAAAAATTTACACGCGGCGCAGAGTCCGAGAAATTCAGTTTGAAGAAGGCGAAGAAACCCGCGTAACAGGCTTGGTAGTAGCTAACGGCGAAACCGAAGAAAATATTACCGCAGACGCTTACGTTTTCGCCTGCGACGTACCAGGAATTCAGAAAATATTGCCCCCAGCTTGGCGCAAATGGTCAGAATTTGACAACATTTATAAATTAGATGCGGTGCCAGTTGCTACAGTACAATTGCGGTTCGACGGTTGGGTAACGGAACTGGAAGACGAAGCCAAGCGCAAACAGTTGAGCCACGCTGTAGGAATCGATAATTTGCTGTATTCAGCAGATGCAGATTTTTCTTGTTTTGCAGACCTAGCGCTGGCAAGTCCCAAGGATTATTATAAAGAAGGACAAGGCTCGCTGCTCCAGTTGGTGCTAACACCGGGAGATCCGTTTATTAAACAAAGCAATGAGGCGATCGCCCAACACGTACTTAAGCAAGTTCAGGATTTATTTCCCTCAGCGCGGGAATTAAACATGACTTGGTACAGTGTAGTTAAGCTAGCTCAATCTTTGTATCGGGAAGCACCGGGAATGGATGTTTTCCGCCCCGCTCAAAAAACTCCGATAGCCAATTTCTTTCTAGCAGGAAGTTACACTCAGCAAGACTACATTGATAGCATGGAAGGAGCGACACTTTCAGGCCATCAAGCGGCTAAGGCAATTCTCGAAGCTTACAGTCATTAGTCATTAGTCGTCTCTCGTTTTCTCTCCTTCTCTCGTTCCCAGGCTCTGCCTGGGAATGCCTATCAGGAGGCTCCGCCTCCAGTATTTAGACAGAAAACGCGAGGCAGAGCATCTGGATCTGCGTTACCAGGCAGAGCCTGGGAACCAGAAATCTAAAATCTAAAATCTAAAATCTAAAATCGCATGACTGATTGGTTAGAACACAGTGTCCAAGTAGAAGTGGCAATTCCCATCGAATTAGCGTGGCAACTCTGGTCAGATTTAGAGCAAATGCCGCGCTGGATGAAGTGGATAGAATCTGTTCATGTTCTCGAAGAAGATCCAGAATTGTCTCGCTGGAAACTCGCAACTGGCGGGTTAGAATTTAGCTGGCTTTCTCGGATTCTCAAATTAGTGCCGAATCAGATAATTCAGTGGGAATCGGTAGACGGCTTACCAAATCGAGGTGCCGTAAGATTTTACGATCGCAAAGACAGCAGTATCGTCAAGCTGACAGTGGCTTACGGAATTCCCGGCTGGCTGGGAAAATTGATGGATAACCTATTTCTCGGCCGCGTGGTTGAATCGACAATTCAGGCTGACTTGGAAAGGTTTAAAGAGTATGCTCTGAAAGTGAAAGCGACATCTTAAATTCTGAGGACTCAAGTCCTTTGGTTTTTAATTGTAACGCGAGAGTCGATCGCGCTTGGGCGTCAGTATCATAGAGATGTGCTGCTGATTCCTTCTCGGTTTAGTTATGAGTTATTGCCTAAACCCCGCCTGTCAAAACCCGCAAAATGCCGATCGTACCCAATTCTGCCTGAATTGCGGCTCCAAACTGTTGCTCAGAGAGCGTTACCGCGCCATCAAACCCCTTGGGCGCGGCGGTTTCGGCCGCACTTTTTTAGCAGTAGACCAAGACAAACCCTCAAAACCGCGCTGTGCAATTAAACAGTTTTTCCCCCTATCCCAAGGTACCAGCAGCAGCGAGAAAGCAGCAGAATTATTCAACCGAGAAGCGGTGCGGCTGGACGAGTTGGGGAAACACCCGCAAATTCCCGAACTGCTGGCGCACTTTCAGCAGGAACGCTATCAGTATTTGGTACAGGAATTTATAGAAGGTCAAAATTTACAGGAAGAGTTGGCGCGGAGTGGGCCTTTCAGCGAAAGTCAGATTCTTAGTCTGCTGAAGGATTTATTGCCAGTATTGCAGTTCGTGCACGATCGTAGTGTAATTCACCGAGATATTAAACCGCCCAATATTATCCGGCGCCGCATTTCTCAAACTCCTATCATTTATACTTACCCCACATTAACCGGGGAATTAGTTTTAGTTGATTTTGGCGCTGCAAAAGTTGTGGAGGGTTTGAGAGAAACCGGTACAGTCATCGGTTCTCCCGAATTCGTGGCGCCGGAACAAATTAGAGGTCAAGCGGTTTATGCCAGTGATTTGTACAGTTTGGGAGTAACTTGCATTTATTTGCTGACTCAAATATCTCCTTTTGATTTGTTTGATATCAATCAAGATGCTTGGGTTTGGCGAGACTTTTTGAAGGTTTCAATTGATCCGAAATTAAGTCGCATCCTCGACAAAATGATCGAATCGAGTCTCAGTCGGCGCTACAAATCTGTAGCTGAGGTATTGAAAGATTTGCAGCCGCAGCAGTCTGCGGGGGCGGGCACGGGGGCGGGCACGGGGGCGGGCACGGGGGCGGGCACGGGGGCGGGCACGGGGGCGGGCACGGGGGCACCGCCCCTACCAGCGCCTAAAATTCCCATGCCGCAGAGGATGCCTGTGGTGCAGAATACAGTGCCGCCAACGGTTGCAGGCACCATTTTACCTGTGCCGCCGATGCAGCGGGTTGTACCCGCACGCGCGCCTACTTGGAGGTGTGTTCATACTCTGGTAGGGCATTCTAATGCTGTTACGTCGGTAGCTTTCAGCCCTGATGGCGCGACTTTAGCTAGCGGTAGTGAGGACAAGACGATTGAAATGTGGAAGTTGGAGACCGGTAAGCGGTGGTACACTCTCACGGGTCATTCTGACTGGGTGACTTGTGTGGCGTTTAGTCCTGATGGCGCGACTTTGGCTAGTGGCGGCCGGGACAAAATGATTCATATTTGGGATTTGAATAAGGGTAAGTGGTGGTACGCTTTGGCTGGTCATTCTGACAGGGTTTCTGCTGTGGCGTTTAGTCGGGATGGTCAGGTTTTGACTAGCGGCAGTCGGGACAAAACTGTGCAGTTGTGGAATTTGAATAAGGGAAGGCGGATGTCGGCTTTGACTGGTCACGCTGGCGGGGTGGAGGCGGTGGCTTTTAGTCCTGGCGGGGAGTTTTTGGCTAGTGGGAGTCGGGACAAGACTGTGCAGTTGTGGGATTGGCAAAATGGTCGATCGATTTGTACTCTGGCCGAGCACGGGGATTGGGTGCGGGCGATCGTTTTTGCTCCGATTTCTTCTATCTCCCCCCCTTCTCAAGGGGGGGCTGGGGGGGGATCTGTTTTGGCGACGGGGAGTCGGGATGGTACGGCGAAGCTGTGGCGGGTGGATGCACAGGGGCGAGGGACGCTGCTGCGGAGTATGAGGGACAATTCTGGGGATGTTTTGTGTCTGGCGTTGAGTCCCGATGGTCGGGTTTTGGCGACAGGGAGTCGGGATGGCACGATTTATTTGTGGGATGCGGGTACGGGGGGTTTGCTGGAAATTCTGACGGGCCACGGGGGGGAGGTTTTGTCGGTGGCGTTTAGTCCCGATGGGGGGAGTTTGGCTAGCGGTGCGGGCGATCGAACTGTGAAGATTTGGCGGGGGATGGGGCATTAGGGGCGATGTCAAGAGTGCCTGCTTAAAAAATTTCATATTTATGCTTGACAGGCGATCGAATGTTCTGCTACATTAGGAATTCGTGAGGACGCATAGCTCAGTTGGTTAGAGCACTACGTTGACATCGTAGGGGTCACTGGTTCGAGTCCAGTTGTGTCCATGAATTTCCATCATTTATAAATCAAGGGTTTTAGGTTTGCCGTCCTAGCAAAAGTTCCGTTTTCCGCTCATCTGTCGCTCAATCTTGCTCTTGAGCATAGCTAAGTATTTCCAAAACCACCTCCATATCAGCTAAGTCCGCCCTCGACTTTTTACGCCGCGCTTTTAACTGGTTGAGCAAGTCGGCCGGCTCTGGAAAATCGGGAAAATTTTTCCTGGGTGCATCATTTTTTGATTTTTGTCTCAGGTCGGAGAGTTCTGTCTCAATTCCCTCCCGATCGCGCCGCACTTCCTTGAGCTCTTGCTCCAGCATCTGAACCTTTAGTCCCAAATCGCCGTTGCGCTCGCATTACTCACAAGTTAAGCTAAAAGCACTATTGTCAATGAGTAATTTTACTCATTTTTTACCTGCTGACCCAATTAAAATATGACTCCATTTGTTCCTTTATTATTGAAAAAAAATTGTTCGGGACTTCTTTGAGTTCCAGGGAAAGGAGAAATAATTAGCCTGACATGAGGTTTTCACGCCTAGCTTAACAATCCCTAAATCTTGATTTTTATCGGAGGCAAAATACTTAACTAGGTCAGAAGCTAATCCTTTTTGATATGCCATAGAAAAATGATACATCCCCCGATAAATCATTTCTAATGAAATACGTTCAATTGGCACTCCTAATTCATCCGCAACTGCATCTCCTAAATCTACTAAAACCGCATAAAATAGCCAAGTAGCCCAGATTTGTAGCTGGATTCCGTTGGACGAACCAGTCCATAAATAACTTAAATTTAGGAGTCTCTTTACTGTACAAAATGCGTCTTCAATTCGCCAGCGTCTTTGATATAAATCTGCTACTACATAGGGGGCAATATTTCAGGTTCTCGGACAATTGTCAGATAAGAACGCCAGGAAGTCTTAGAGCGAATCTGTACTAATCTTATAGTCAAAGCTGGTGTCTGTTTTGTGCCTGCACCTATTTTAATTATCAGGTATTTGACATCATAAGTATTGGTTAATACCCGCTCGATTTGATAAGATGCACCTTTCTTGATTCGAGTGATAAATCCAATTTCTTGAGAAATGAGTTTTGACCAAAAAGCGAAATGATAGAAGCCTCTATCCAATAATAGTAAGGTTTTAGGCTTAACTGTTTTTAGTAAGCCTTCCTCCCAATTAGTATCTGCTTGTTTCGGATTTTCCCCCAACCAAATTTCTTCGGGAAGATGAGTTACTAGGTCTATAATTACTCCCATTTTTCCGGCTAATTGACCAATTGGCAGATCTGATAAACTTTTAAACTTTCTAGTTTACGAAATAAGGCTTCTAATGTTGAGCCGTCAGCTATCCAGATATTCTCAAAGTTTTTTAAGGCAAATTGTACGCTATCTGGTAATGGTCTCGATTTTCTCATCAACCATTTTCGTCGAAGATGAGGTAGTAATTATTTAAATACTTTTTCAAATAAAATTGCGGGAAAAGTTAAAAATCTGAGTGATAATGCTTGTTGGCTAATTTCTTGTGGCTGACACCCTAAAAATCCTTCTCTATTTAATAATCTGGTTAACTCTGTTACTCCTGCTACGGATCGCCATAATAAACTTAATATTGCTGCCATCATTAATGGTAGTGTTAGAATTCTATCTCTTAAATTTAGTTGCCGATAAAAAGTTTTTTGGGCCGCCATTGCCGGAATTAATAAATCTTCCAGGTGATTCGCGATCACTTCATTTTCTACTTGGGGACGTTTTTTTTTCTTTGCATGATCTCGGTTGATTCGTTTTTTGCGAATCATAACTGGTTCAATTATGGCTCAACTGCTTGCCCGGTAAAGGTTTCATCCTATTTTACCTTTTTTGGTCTACCCCTTGACAATTTGCACTTTTTCTTAACTTGTCACAAATGGACAGGAGGAGCAATTATTCCCATTGATGGTAAGACAATTAGAGGTTCTTATGACCGTAATCAAGGGAAATCGGCACTTCATGTTATTAATGCTTGGTCTGCTGAACAACGTGTAGTTTTGGCACCGATGAAAGTGGATGATAAATCCAATGAGATTACGGCGATTCCGGCCTTATTAGAGTTGCTAGACATTACTGATTGTATCATTACTATTGATGCGATGGGGACTAAAACTGAGATTGCTCAAAAGATTATTGACAAGAAAGGGAATTATGTTCTCTCACTTAAAGCTAATCATCCAACTTTATATGCTCAGGTTAGAGAATGGTTTCAACAAGCACTCGGCGCATCATTTTTCTGGGCTTGATGTTAGTTATGACCAACGGATTGAATCCGGTCATCATCCTAGAGAAATCAGTCAAGTTGGGTCGGTGCCAATTACAGTCATCCGTGAGCTTTACCAACCCAGATTAGGGGCGGGACTTTAAAGTGTGGTCATGGTGGTTCGAGTCCGTCATCTTTGGAATAAAACTACTGGGGAAGTGCAATTTTATCTAACTTCTTTAGATAGTGATACTCAACTTTTAGGTCGAGCTATCCGAAAACATTGGGGGATTGAAAATGAGGCTCATTGGACTTTAGATTGTACCTTTGCTGAAGATGCTTGCCGGATTCGCTCTTTCCACAGTTCCCAGAATTTAGCTGTCCTGCGACGTATTGCGCTGAATGCCCTCAATCGTGAACCGACTTACAAACGTAGTCTTCGACAAAAAATGAAAAGGGCAGCTATGGATAATGATTATCTGATTCAAATTATCCGTTCTTGTTTGGCTGACAATATATTAGATTCTTCTGAGTCCTTTTGTCAAGCGTGATTGAGATGCTCTTACCCTGCTACCCCAATGCTGCTCAACAAGCAGCTTTAAGCAGCATTGGGGTAGGCATGATTTGGTTTCCTATCCAACGCTTCAAAAAAGTATTACCTTTTTGACCAGGGCAATTCATAGACGTCTCCAGAAAAGAATTATGCGTCATTTAAAACCCTTGGTGGGGACAAGGAGATGGCGTCTATCTATAAATTCGGCGATGCCCAATTAATTGCCTGTACAGAGACAGGATTTGCAAGTTTAAACAAGACTTGAGTTCGACCGAGACTAAAAAGCTCCCCTTCCGAAGGCAGAAGGCACAGATAAAGAAACATTCTGCTCAGTAGCTATTTGACTGACTGGTTGGCTAACTGCGCCGACTCTAGGGAGATTTGTTGCTGTGGAACCGATCGCAAAATTCTGCTCGGTATCGAACCCCATCAAGCCAGAAACTGCTCTGAAGTCTGTTATCAAAGCACTGTCGATGTTATAGTCTTGTGCAATCGCCCCCGCGCTCGAACCACCACCAGTCAGAATATCTAGTGACTGCGATCGCCGGGGAATTTCATTCTCCAAAGCCAGCCCAAAAGCTAGTATTTGAGTAAATTGGGTAGCGCTAAAATTATTGTCGCTCACTAGCACTAAAGATTGCTGTCCGTTCGGCAACACTGGCCCCAAAGTCATACCTTCAACATTATCCAACCCTGTCGGCAAACCCAGGGTGTCAAAATTGAGTACCAAGCGTTTCTCAACAGGTCTGACAGTATTAATGTTAATAGCATTCAGCGAAGTAATATCGCTAATATCGCTGGCTCCGTTTAGCCGGACTTCGTAGAGTTTGATGGTATTTCCCGTGCCAGGTGCGCCTGCTGAAAAAGAGCGTTCTAGTGCTAAGAAAGTGCCGCGATTGTCTAAAGCCAACAGTTCCACTAAACCGTTTGTATTAAAGCCTGTCTCTGGAACTGCTGGAACTGCCACCGGGTCAGTTAGATAAAGAAATTCTTGTTCCGGCTGTCCTGTAGTTAAATTGTATTTGAGGATGCGCGATCGCGAACCGGTATTAATTGTTGCGATCGGCCCGTCTTGCACTAAAGCATTCTCCGTTGCTGTAAACAAGAATCTCCCATCAGGAGTAATTGTCAGATTTTCAAAAGCTAAATTGTTGCGAATTCCCGCTGTTGGTGCATCTGCTGGACCTATAACTGGTACAAACTTTGAGGGTACGGGTAATTGTCGCAACTGGCGACCAGTTCCTAAAGCAAACTCGTTGACAAAGGGACTCTGAAGTCTACCAGCCAAGGTACTGACTTCGCCTTCTGAGGAAACAAACACAGTACCGTTACTCGTTAAACCGATGCCTTCCGGGTCGATAGTATTAGTAGCAAAAGGTTGATTGTTTTGGTTGAGCAGAGTTGTCACCCCAGAGAAATCAATCCCGGAACTAGACAGCGAACCAGAACTTAAATCGATGTTGAGAGTATAGAATCTGGCTGGATTTCTGTCCGAACGATCGTCAGAAATAGTGTAATAGCGGTTGTTAATTGCGTCGTAATCAATGCCAGAAAGTCCGCCAAGTTGTGTGCCTTCGACAGTGACGGAACCTGTTGGATAAGTAGCTTGTCCGATGAAGTTGATATTTCTGACACTGGTGCTGGGAGAGCGATCGCCCACAGCAATATCGGCCCAAACTAAACTGTGGTCAGAAGTAGGAGTATTTTCCGCAGTTTGGCGATCGCCCACCAATCTGTACAGCGGATCTGTCGTCAAAGGCCAAAATACCCCAGCATCATTAATTGGCAAGTCAGCCGACGGCAAAACATAATCAACTCGCAGATTTCCTGGGTTATTTCCTGCATCTCCAAAATCCGCCGTATCAAAAGCAGGATTGCCTTTTTGGTTGACATTATTACCGCCGTCTGCTACTTGTTCAATTGCGCCTAAACTTGCAGGAATTGCGCTAGTGACTCCTGTATTTACTCGCGAGTTATTTAGCAACTGCAAAATCGCATTGTCAAAACTATCCCCATCAACAGGATCAGCATTTTGGTCGCCCATAATTACAAAACTAGCATTGGGAGCAAGTCCGCCAACTGTGCGGCGATCGTCGTAAATATAACTACCTCTACCGGGAGTAACGTAATCTGCCCAAAAGCGAATTTCATCATGATTTCGCCTGCCATTTCTGTCTTCAGGGCCGTCAAATACAGGCGGTGTCGGATGACTGACTAAGGCGTGAACAATCTCGCCGTTGATATTGATTGGCACATCCCAGTGACTCTTGGACGAAAGGCGAAATGCGTTTAATTCATCAGGCGAGTAATAGTCATTTGCTGCGGGGGTAGACGGGTCATCCGGCAATAATGCCCCTGGCATATCTTTCCAAAGGAAGTTTTGGAACGTGCGAATATTGGCAGTATCAATGGGATATTTTGAGTACACAGCCATTCCGTATTGTCCGGGAAAATCCCCAAACCCGAAAGCGTCGTTGCCGTAACCGTTTACACCAATTTGTGTAACAGCGGAACCATTGTTGTCTAAATCTAAACCCGAAGCAATGCCCGTGTTAGAAGGGGCAGTATAGCGAAAGGGATAATTAACAGGAGTTGCGCCATTTTGACTGACTGACAGATAGTTTTGCTGAAACAAATCTAGCGCTGTGCTGCTGCTGTCGTAGTCAAATTCGTTAATTAACAAAACATCTGGATTCACCCGCTGAATTGTTTCAGCGACATTCTTTGCTTGCTGGTTGTTGGGAGTAGATAAATCTGTAATTAACCGACCTGCATTACTGCGGTTCAAAGAAGCGTTGAAGCTAGAAAAGCGAACTCCCGGAACTGAGTTTTGGGCTACCGTGAAATCTCCTGCATCCAAGGAGTTGACTCCCTCCAAAATCGCGAGAAATTCGTTAGTTGCTGTATCTCGCAGAACAATGCTGTTGCTGAAATTACCCGTACCTTGAGAAATTTCGATATTAGCCGGGGAGATTCCACTTAAACTAATTAAGTCTTGACCTTTAACAAAATCGGTGATCAGGTCAGCATTTTCGAGTTGGGAACCGCCAGTAGTGCGTGTTCCGATTCGGCCGATCGCGAAAATATTTTTACCGCCACCGCCAGTTAAAATGTCGCGATCGAGGTCGCCGGAGAGAAAATCGTCTCCTTCGCCACCTTGAAGGGTATCGCGGTTTCGACCGCCGTAGAGTGCGTCATTTCCCGAATCGCCTAATAAAAAGTCATTGCCTGCATGGCCAAAAAGCCGATCGCTTCCTTCCTGACCGGAGATGGCGTCATCGCCCCCCAACCCAGAAATCAAGTCCGCTGCGATCGTCCCGCTTAATGTGTCATTCCCTGATGTGCCGTTAATTGCTGCCACGTTCAGTCACCCCTCTATACTGCTGAAGTCAAATATTTTCGGCTTTTGGAGTATAGTCTCACGCTAAGATTAAAGACTGATTATTTACTGGTTAAACACTCGCACACTTTGCTTCCTTGAGCCGATCGTTCCTGACAGCTTGGTATAATATCGCTCCGCAGTCGGGTTGTAATTATCTGCTCACTAAGTTCATGAGTCCGCTACTGCTTGTAATGCCTGAATACGGTCTAGTAGCGGGCAAGTCTTTGGGGAGAGTACACCAGTTACAGCTATTTTTCACTTGATAAAAGATACCATTCTATATTTGTCTTTTTCTCCACCGAAGCAGTCTGGTTTTCTTCCTTTGCGGCAGTAGTGGTTCGATAAGATCCCACTATGAGTCAGTTAAGTTACTGGATTATGGCATTTATTTCTAATCTTAGCTCGCCATCAGATATCCCCAATCGGTTCTCTAACGATTCTTGTTGGGAAAAAGAGAGTGGTGCGATTTAGAAGGTCGGGTTTTAGAGAGTAAAACTGAATCAAGACGTATGCCAGTAAACTATATGTACTGTATGTACTCTGCCTGCGTAATTCCTGATATATTTACCCTCATTAGACATGAAGAGTTAGTAGAGATTGGCTGTCAAACGTGAAGCTCCCGTAAAAACTCCTAGGTTTAATTTAAAATTAACCTTTCCTTTACAAAAATTGTGTAGAGTATCCAAGGGTTCAGTATTTCTGGCTACTTAGAAACAGTCTAGGTGGCTTCACGAATCAAATCTGTAGCGCGAGTAACAAGATGTTTCTAAATCAGACGCTAAAGATATTTGTTACTGGCTATCACCTTAGCCAAAAATCTTTATCTAAGCTAAGTAAGTCGTTCGTGCTTCCTCGCCTTTGGTCTGACTGTTTAGTGAGGCCAGATTCGTTGTTGTAACTTAGAGATTCTTAGTACAAATTAGTCCCCTGGTTGGAAACCTCAAAGCTTTTGAGGATGAGCGATCGCCCTCAAAGCACCTTTAAATTCAAGATGGCGTTCTCCCGTGCGATCGTCGCCAACCAACTCAACAAATTTCCACACTAATCAAAACAGGTTCTACCAACCAATGGCACCCACATATCACGACCTTCTTATCGGTTCGCTAACGCAGGATTGGTCAAACACAAGTCTCATCGCTGTTAATGATGACTGGTCTGGTATCCCAAGTATTGATGGTTTTCGCGGAGATGAACTAACAGGCGCAACGGGAACAGATCCACAAACCATTGTTGTGGCCGGCACATCGCCAATTGATGTCAATGCAAATCAGACCAATCCCAATACCTTCACCACCGGTGGTGTTGCTGAATTTGAGCTCGCGAACCCCGTTGTTGCCCTTACTGGTTCTGGTACAGCAGATGCCCCTTTTTTGCTGATTTACCTCAACACTGTCGGCGTTACGAACATCAACGTCTCCTTCAATCTCCGCGATGTGGATGGATCTGTCGATAACGCTGTTCAACCAGTTGCTTTGCAATACCGCGTCGGGACATCCGGCAATTTTATTAATATCCCTGCTGGCTACGTTGCAGATGCCAGCACAGGTCCAAGTTTAGCAACCGAAGTCACACCAGTTAATGTCACGTTGCCAGCAGCAGCACAGAATCAATCTCAAGTTCAGCTTCGGGTGATCACAACCAACGCTGTTGGGAATGATGAGTGGATTGGGGTTGATGACATCAGCATCACAGGCACTCCCGGTGGTGGCGAACCGACAACAACGGTCACACTCCAGGCAACAGACACAAACGCAGCAGAGGCAGGGCAAGAGCCAGGGACGTTTAGAATTACACGCACAGGCGACACGAGTGCAGCCCTGAATGTGAACTACACCGTCGCCACGGGTTCGGGTCAGGCGACTAATGGCACGGACTATACGCCCAACTTGACGGGAACTGCCACCATTGACGCGGGGCAATCCTTTGTCGATTTGGCGATCGCCCCAGTAGACGATAGTGCAGTAGAAGGCAATGAAACTGTCACGCTCAATCTAGTCGATACCAGCAACTATGACCTCGGTGGTGCGAGTACAGCCACAGTGACCATTGCAGATAACGATGTGTCACTGACCCGCATCCGCGACATCCAAGGAACGGATCACATCTCCCCCCTTCTTACCTCTGCAACCGATCGAGTCGGTGTCTTCAATGTTGCCGGAATCGTTACCGCCAAAGCTTCTAACGGATTCTACCTCCAAGACCCCACGCCCGATGCCGATGCTGCAACATCTGAGGGAATTTTTGTCTTCACAGGCACGAATTCCGCAGGTTCAGCCATTCTCAACAGTGTTAGCATCGGTGGTGCTGTTCTCGTCACGGGTACGGTGAGCGAGTTCCGTCCTGCAGGGAATGCGAATAACCTCACCACTACCCAGATTAGTAACACCTCGACACAGGCTTTGAGCGTTACTCCCTGGACAACAGCACCCACAACTACGATTACCCCCACAATTGTCAATCCTCCGACAACAGCCATTAACAATGACTTTTCCGCTGGAAGTCCTGGCAACGTGGAAACAGGCGGTGATTTTGAGCCTACTACTGAAGGCATTGATTACTATGAAAGCTTAGAAGGAATGCTGGTACAGGTTAACAATCCTGTAGCAGTTAGTCCGACAAACAGTTTTGGGGAAATTTGGGTACTTGATGACAATGGCACAGATGCCACGGGGCGGACGGCTCGTGGGGGTAGCCTCATCAGCCCCAATGACTTTAACCCAGAACGCATTCAGATTGAGGATGATCTAATTCGTCCTGGCTCTTCGTCAGCCTTGGTAGATGTCGGATCGCAACTTGATACAGTGACCGGGGTTATCAGTTACAACTTCAACAACTACGAAGTGCTGGCAACTTCCCCCATCACTGTTAATACTCCTAGTCCATTAGAGAAGGAAGTCACTACCCTAAACCCAGTTGATGACAAGCTGACAGTCGCTACCTTTAATGTGGAGAACTTAGACCCAGGTGATGGGGCTACCCAGTTTAATGCCTTGGCTCAACGCATCGTTACTAACCTGCAATCACCGGACATTATTACCATAGAGGAGATTCAAGACAATAACGGCCCGACTAACGATAGCGTTGTTGATGCTGCCACGACCTACAACACTTTGATCGCAGCGATTCAGGCGGCAGGCGGCCCGACTTATGAGTTCCGTCAGATTAACCCAACTGATGACCGGGATGGTGGTGAACCGGGGGGAAATATCCGCGTCGGTTTTCTATTTAAGCCAGAACGGGTCACGTATGTAGATCGTCCGGGTGGGACAGCCACAACGCAAACCACTGTAAATAATGTTGGTGGCGACCCGCAGCTTTCCTTTAGTCCGGGTCGGATCGTTGACACTGACCTCTCAGATGGTGATGCGTTTGCCAATAGCCGTAAGCCGTTGGTTGGGGAGTTTATATTTAACGGTCACAAGCTGTTTGTGATTGGAAACCACTTCAATTCCAAGGGCGGCGATCAGTCCCTCTTTGGCCCGAACCAGCCTCCCGTCCTCACGAGTGAAATCCAACGCCGTCAGCAAGCGCAGATTGTTAACAACTTTGTAGATAGCCTTGTCGCTGCTGACTCTACGGCAAATGTAATTGTTTTGGGTGACTTGAATGACTTTCCGTTCTCTGAACCTTTGAACATCCTTAAAGGGACACCGGGTGGTGTGGGTACACCAATCCTGAACAATCTGATCGAGACTCTACCCGCCAACGAGCAGTACACCTACAACTTCCAAGGCAACGCGCAGGTTTTGGATCACATCTTGGCGAGCAATACGCTGTTTAATAATTTAGATGAGTTTGATGTTGTTCATATCAACTCTGAGTTTGCGGATCAGGATAGTGACCACGATCCCAGTGTGACTCGTTTCACCTTTCCTCAGTATGTCGGGACACCAAAAAATGATTCCTTTACTGGCACCGATTTGAATGAAGTCATTACTGGTGGTGAAGGTGGGGATAGGCTTACGGGTGGCGGTGGTAGCGATCGCTTTGTCTACACCAACATTGAGGATTCAGGAGATCGGATTGAGGACTTTATCACTGGCACTGATAAAATAGTTCTCACTCAGTTGCTCGATAGCTTGGTTCCTGGGGGCTACGACGGCAAAAACGCGATCGCGGATGGTTATGTGCAGTTGGTTCAAAGAGATAGCAAAGTTGTCCTCCAGATCAATCAAGATGGCTTCAGTAATGACAACAAATTCAAAAATTACATTACTGTCGAAAACGTTCTGGCGGCCGACTTGAGCGCTCTGAACAACTTTGTATTTTAGAGGTGTTTGGTTGAGCAATTTTAGAAAAGTCAGTGTAAGTGCTTTGTATTAGCATTTTTACCGTAGGAAATCACCCAAACGATTGCTCAACCAGCTTAAGGGCATAATACTCCTCTGATGAACTCCATTTCTAGACCTCTATAAGGTTTAGGAATGGAGTTTACGGGGTGACAACGTTTCTGAAACCATGATGCTAAAAGCATTTAATACCTTTAGAGTAGGTTAAACAGGTGGACTTGGATGATCCAAAATCCCTGTAATCAAGGTTTCGCCATCAAATGTGAGAGGTTGAATTGACGATCGCCCAGCTTCCAGATTGGCTCGCAGTTCCTTAGTACCGAGATGCCTGCGGTATGATCCAAGGGCGATCGCCCCAAAAATGCCAACTACAAGCGCGAGGATAATTAGTACGATCGCCGATCGCCACATGGTGATTCCTCTTGATACCTAAAAACGAGTTAATCCAGCGCGAGTCTTACACCCATCTACCGACTACAACTCTCACCGTTCCATCTGCCAAAGTTTCCTCTTCTTCAACATGAAAACCCTCTGACAGCACCGCCGCCATCAAACTTTTCCGCGCGTATTTTTGACTAATTGAATTGACAAATTCCTGCTGATTAATTCGAGCGCCCCACAAATCCGCCACCAATTCGTAATCCTCTCCGCTGCGGCGAAAACCCAAATCGTAACCATTGGATTGCCGAATCACGTACTCGGCATTAGTTTTGTCACCCCGATAACCCCGTACCTGCACATTGCACTCTACTTGATAACCCAACTCTTCCAACACTTGATGTAGCAGTTCGCCGTTCTTGATCTGAACCTTGATCGTTGTGAAGTGTGACATATCACTTTCGGATTTTTGTGTGAAACGCTAATTTGATTATAATACTATAAACTGCAACAGTCAATAAGTTATAAGTTGCGCTCTTCAACTAGGTTTGAGCGTCAGCGAAAGTAGCCAGGTTACAAGCCACCGGATTCATCTGTGCAGAAATTAAAAAGATAGTATCCGATAACAATTCCCCCGATTTATCCGTGAGCTCGCTTTCTTCAATCCTCCAATTCTTCAATCTAAAATCTAAAATCTAAAATCCTATGATTCATCCGTGAGTTCGCTTTCTTCAATCCTCCAATTCTTCAATCTAAAATCTAAAATCTAAAATCTAAAATCTAAAATCCTATGATTCATCCGTGAGTTCGCTTTCTGCAATCCTCCAATTCTTCCAATCTAAAATCTAAAATCTAAAATCTAAAATCCTATGATGGCCGACAATTCTAACCAACCCAGAGAATATGATGCCGTCCTCGGCGGCCAAAGTCAAATCCCGATCGCCGGCGCTGTTTTGGGAGGCATCGCAGGAGTCAAGCAGCGCTTCAACAGTCCTAGTATCGAGTCGCGGATTGCCGCTGTTAAAGATGCTCCTAAATACGGAGGCGCTGGTTTAAATTTAGCAATTGAGGCGCTGCTTGACCCCGCAGCAGAAGTGCAGCGAGTTGCTTATTTAATTTTGCAACCGAGGACAGAACCTCTAGTGCGCCAAGCTTTAAAAGAATTCGTGCCTTACAAGCTTTTTGACTGCATCCGCACTGTCAAAACAGGGACAAATCTGACGATTAGTCCCGGAGGTGATTGCACGGCGAGTTTGCACGGGAAAATAATTAGAATTTGCGATGTAGATACAGGAGAAATACTCTATACTGTTGACAAGTATCCCCGCGCTCAAGAAACTTTTGTCCTTTGCCAAGAAAGCGAAGTTTTGGTGAGGAGCAGAAATACTCCGAAACATCGTGCGATCGAAATTTGGCAAGGAGGAGAATTGCGGCATACTTCCCTCGGACATGAAGGGGAAATTAGCGCAATTGTCCTCAGTCCCGACAGTCAAGTTATCGCCACAGGTTCGGCAGATACTACTATCAAAATTTGGAATTTAGAGACGGGAAAGTTAATCTGTACTTTTGGCAATCTTTTAACTTGGGGAGCTCATAAAGCAGGAATTGTTAGTCTTGCTTTTAGCCCGATCGCACAAACTCTCGCTAGCAGCAGTTCTGACGGTACAATTAAACTGTGGAACCTCCGCAGCAGAGAATGCTTCCAAACAATTAAAGGTTATGCGAATTGTCTGGCTTTCAGTCCAGACGGGCAGACTTTGGCGACTGGTGGCTGGGACAGAAACATTCAACTGCGGCAGCTATCTAATCCAGATAGTTCAATCACTTTGGCGGGGCATTTTAACTCGATAAATGCGATCGCCTTTAGTCCCGACGGACGCACTGTTTTTAGTGCTAGTGCTGATGGTAATATCAAATGTTGGAAGGCCAGTACAGGCGAAAATATTCACACTCTCAGCGGACATCAAAACTCTGTTACTTGTCTTACTTTTAGCAGCGATGGTGAAACTATTATCAGTGGAAGTATAGACAAAACGGTCAAAAATTGGGGAGTTATACCATTTGAGATTTGAGATTTGAGATTTGAGATTTGAGATTTGAGATTGAAGAATAGGGAATGACTGCTCGGCTATAGGTTGGGAGCTTGCCTAAAGTTGCAATTTTATTGACGGGTATTAATTGAATTTCCGCTAATACCAGACTAAGAAAATATTATTTCCATGCAAACATAAAGGATATTATTATATTTTTTATCACTCAATCAGCTTTTTTCGTATAAAGCCGGTTTAGCAAAGCAAGCCTGCGTCCAGGACTATTCTCATAAAACTCGCCCGGACGGACTTCCTAACTACAAACACTTTTTATGACTGGTAATTGACCGGATATGATATCAAGAGTGCGTCCTGGACTGTTTAATATTTCCAAATTCCTGATTCCAGATTCCTCGGTGCGTGAATCTACGCAAACAAATATAATAAATTTACAATCCTAGTTCTTGTGCAAGCCGAGAATTGCGGAACTTGTTTTTGCATTACTACAAATAGTTACCGTAAAAATACTGACGGGCAGGCATTATTCAGCTTATGATCAATTTGTGAACTGTCGCCGGAAAGCCTGAGATACCCGCAATTTCTGAATCCTTTAAGGTAGCTTTAATATATGGCAGATTGGTCGCATGAGTATTCGTGCTAATTGTAATATGTGACTTAAAAAGTTTATGCTTAAAAGATAGGCTGAGGTTAAATATACAGTGCGCCCTAGAGTAACCATGTCACACTGCAACCAATCCATCTGTCGTTCCCGCAATCTCGCAGAAATGTGCGATACTGCTGCCAGTTGGCAGCAAAAAGCCGATCAACTAACGGTAGAATTAAACACCACCCAGGATCTGCTTCACGCAGAAATCGATCGGCTCAAACAAGCCAACGAAACCCTTCACGCCGCCGTCAGTTGTGCCCCCGTTTTCCTGTGGGCAACAGACAGAGACGGCAAGTTAACCCTTGCAGCAGGGAAAGGATTAGAAAATTTGGGACTCAAACCAGGTGCAACTGTCGGGCGATCGATTTTTGAAGTTTACAGCAGCCAGCCAGATATCTTAGAAAATATTGCCGAGGTACTAGCAGGAAACGATCGCACTTGGAACGTCCGAGAGAGGCATTGTATTCACGAAATTCGATCGGCAGCCCTGCGAGATGGAAACGGCGAAGTTGTCGGGGCAGTTGGTGTTTCTACTGAAATTACCGAGCGCGAGCAGTTCATCGCCACTCTGAAAACGGCAAATCAAGAATTAGAAGACAGACTTCAGCAGCAAACGGCAGTCTTCAATGTAGCACTTGCCGAAAGCGAAAAAAAGTACCGTAACCTCGTAGAAACCTCCCAAGAATTGATTTGGTCGATCGATATTGAAGGCCTCTTGACTTTTGTCAATTCCGCCGCCAAACGCATCTACGGTTACGAACCGCCAGAAATGATCGGACGGCGCTTCACCGATTTTTTAGTTCCCGATCAAGAAAGTAGACCAAGAGAAATATTTGCCCAACTTTTAGCAAAAACCAAAATACAGCCGCAAACCGCTAATTCTCCTTACGAAACAGTACACATTCGCAAAGACGGTACTCCCGTTCACCTGCGCGTCAACAGCATCGTCAACCAAGCTGAAAACGGCGCTATTTTAGGCTTGTGCGGAACGGCGACAGATATTAGCGATCGCAAGCGATCGGAAGAAGCACTCCAAGAAGCTACAGACCAACTTCGCGCCGTTTTGGATGCCGTACCCGGACTGATTTCTTGGATCAGTTCAGATTTGCGGTATATTGGAGTCAACCAGCACTTAGCAACCTCATTCAACCTGTCTCCTGAAAGCTTTGTCGGTCAAGAAATCAACTTTCTCGACAAAGGCTCGACTTTCGGAGAACTGATCCGAATTTTTTTTGACAGTTCATCTCAGCAAATCTGCCAAGAAATAGAAATAGAAATTAACGGTTTCGTCCGCAACTATTTGATAGTAGCTCAGAAATATCATCAGGGAACCGCAGCAGTTTCTGTAGGAATAGACATTACTGACCGCAAGCGTGCGGAAGCTCTCAAAAACCAATTGATCTGCTCGTTGCAAGAATCAGAACACAAATTTCGCAGCCTTTATGAAGCCACCAGCGACGCAGTAATGTTGCTTGACGAAAAGGAGTTTTTTGACTGCAACCCCGCCACCTTAAAAATATTTGGCTGTAGCAACAAACAAGAATTTTACGGCAAGCATCCGAGGGAATTTTCTCCGCCGTTTCAGCCTAACGGACAAGATTCAGCCAGTTTAGCTGCACAGAAAATGAACATAGCAATGCTCATAGGTAGCTGTCGATTTGACTGGGTACACCAACGACTCGACGGTTCAGAATTTTCTGCAGAAGTTCTGTTAAACGCAATGGAAATTAACGGACAAAAATTTCTCCAAGCTGTAGTACGCGACATTACAGACCGCAAACGGGATGAAGATCAAATCAAAGCCTCCCTCGCCGAAAAAGAAGTCCTTCTCCAAGAAATTCACCACCGCGTCAAAAACAACCTCCAAGTTATTTCTAGCCTGCTGAAACTTCAGTCTCGCTACATTCAAGACAGCCGCGTTAGTGAAATGTTAAAAGAAAGTCAAAACCGAGTCAGATCAATGGCCCTGGTTCACGAACAATTGTATCAATCCAAAGACTTGTCAAACATTGACTTTGCTGAATACATCCAAAATCTCGCCCACAATTTATTCCAAGCTTATGAAAATCATGCAGAAGGCGTCAACTTGCAAACAAATATTGCGCCGTGTTCTCTCAATATTGATACGGCAGTTCCTTGCGGGTTAATTATCAACGAGCTTGTGACAAACGCCCTCAAATATGCCTTTAAAGGACAAGTTAAAGGTAAAATTAACATAGATTTCACTTTAGATAATAACAGATTTTGCGTGCTAACCGTGAGTGACAACGGAATTGGTTTTCCTCAAGACTTAGATTATCGCAAAGCCCGAACATTGGGTTTGCGATTGGTCGGGTCTTTAGTCAAGCAAATCCGGGGGGGAATAGAACTGTTAGAAACTGCTGGCACGACTTTTAGAATAACCTTTTGTCAACCAAAATTACGCTCTGAGGAGAAAAATTAGTGTCCAACAAAAAAATTCTGATAGTTGAAGACGAGAGCATCATTGCGGAAGACATTTCCGACAGTTTGATATCTTTAGGATATAGAATAACTGGGATGGTCTATTCGGGAGAAGAAGCGATTGAATCGGCCGCCACATTGCGCCCGGATTTAGTTTTAATGGATGTTAACCTGCAAGGAGAAATCGACGGCATTACAGCAGCGGAAGAAATTCGCTTGCGATTTCAAATCCCGGTAGTTTATCTGACAGCCTATGCCGATGAAACTACTTTGCGACGAGTCAATAGTACAAAACCGTTTGGCTATATTGTCAAGCCATTTGAAGAAAAAAACTTGCACACAACTATTCAACTGGCACTCTACAGACACCAGTATGACAGCTTGACCAACCTGCCGAATCGTTCATTTTTGCGAGAAAAGTTAAGTCGAGTATTAGATGGTCAAAAAGAATTGTCAGGAGTCGTTCCAGTTGTCACGCTTAGCTTAGATAAAATCAACCGCATTAACAGTACCTGGGGACACGATATCGGCGACTCGGTGCTTTGCAGCATCGCCCAGCGGCTAACTAACTGCATGGAAAACATTCATATTGTTGCTCGTTTGGAAGCGGCGGAATTTGCGCTGATTCTTAAACCAGTTGCAGAAAAACAGGATGTGGCTAAGATTGCTCAAAACATTTTAGATATTGTATCCCAATCTATGATTGTCAAAGATTGCGAAGTCTATGTCACTGCTAGTATCGGGATATGCTTGTATCCCGGAGACGGCACCGACGGAGATGAAATGCTGAAAAATGCTTATATAGCAATGTATCAATCTCAGCAGAAAGGCGGCAATAATTATCATTTTTATACGCCCACAAATGCTAATTATTTCATCAATACAATTCTTCAAGAAACTTCCCTGCGCCATGCTTTAAAAAGCTCAGAATTTGAAATCTACTATCAGCCGCAAATAGCAATTAAAACAGGTAAAATTATTGGTGCTGAAGCTTTGGTGCGCTGGAATCATCCAGAACGGGGGCGAGTTTCTCCGGGGGAATTTATTCCAATGGCTGAAGAGATGGGCTTGATTGCGCCGTTGGGTGAATGGGTATTAGAGACTGCTTGCAGGCAAACTAAAACATGGCAAAAAGCAGGTTTACCGCCCCTGCGAGTCGCAGTTAACGTATCAGCCCGTCAATTCGAGCGCAAAAATTTCACGGAAAGAGTCAGGGAGATATTAACAGAAACCGCTCTCGATCCCAAGTGTTTGGAATTAGAACTGACGGAAAGTCTGGTTTTGCAAGACGAAATTGCAGCAGCTAAAGCTTTTACGGTGTGGAAAGAGCAGGGGATTAGGATAGCAATTGATGATTTTGGAATGGGATATTCTTCTTTGAGTTATCCAAAACGCTTTCCGTTTGATGTGATCAAAATTGACAAGAGTTTTATTCGCGATATTGCAGACGATCGCCAAAATGCAGCGATCACAATAGCGATTATTCAAATGGCACACTGCATGAACATGACGGTGGTGGCTGAGGGGGTAGAAAATAAGCAGGAACTTGATTTTTTGTGCGAACACGAATGTGACGAAATTCAAGGCCATCTTTTCAGCCAAGCTTTGCCAAGGGCTGAGTTTGAAGCGCTGCTGAAAAGCGATAAGTGCTGGGATTTACATCAATTCCGGTTGCAATCCTCCGGAATTGTTGAGTGTTGAGTGTTGACTGTTGACTGTTGACTGTTGACTGTTGACTGTTGACTGTTGACTGTTGAGTGTTGAGTGTTGACTGTTGACTGTTGACTGTTGACTGTTGACTGTTGACTGTTGACTGTTGACTGTTGACTGTTGACTGACTAATTCAAAAAAATCGATCGCCCAACCAACTTCCCAGCCACAGCCCAAAACCGGAAGTAGCCACCAACAGGATAAACGTATAAAGCGCGCTGCCGGTGTGGATCAACCTTTCAGCAGCTACCATCCGGGCCACAACTCCAGCAATAATCCCGATCGCAGCCCAAGCCCCATAAACAGTCTTAGACCCGGCGATAGCCAAAGCTTGGACGAGATCCCCCGAACCCGCCCCAGCCAAAACCCCCGCCCACGCCCCAATCCCCAGCCCGATCGCACCAGAGAGCCCGACGGGGCCGCCAGAATTCCCACCTACTTCCGCCGCCAGCCCACACATCAAGCCAACAATCGCCCAACACACGGCCGCCACCAACGCCTTAACCCAATTCCCAGAAACTGTTCCCGCCATCAATCCCACCACTGTCACCACTCCCCCTACAGCCAAAACAACAGCCACAGCCCGCGACTCGGCCTCAGAACTGGCGATCGCCCCCAAACCAGCCCCAACTGCGGCCCAAGCAGCCCCTGTGACCTTTCCTCCCGCCTGAAAACCGGCGATCGACCCCCCTACCGCCCCAGCCAAAACTAACGCCGCCAGCCACACTCTAGGCGTTGCCGAACCCTCCGCCAGCAAAATCGCGGCCCACAGCCAATCTGCACCGCAGATTAAAGCCCACATCCACAGCGGGGCGGCTGATTTCGTCAAAATCCAACCGGTCAAAGCGTAACTCGCCACGGCGATTACCAGCGGCCACCAAGGGAAGCTTGAATAGTGTTGAGAGGGGCGCACTTCCCTCGGCGCGCTTCGCGGTTTTGAGTATTGAGTTGAAAATTCTGTTTTCCTTCTCGAAGTAAGCTTTCGAGTGTTTTGAGATGGCCCTGCTTCCCTCGCAACGATTCGCCCTGGTTGCTTTGTCCCCCGCCACGCTTGGCGATTGTGAGTGGTAAATCGTTTCTTGCTTGAAGAGTTTTTTTGAGTGAGAAATTTTTTGGAGGCGGCTTTTGGGCGGGTTTGACGGCGCTGGGAACCAGGCCTGGCGGCTGATTTTGCAGAACGCCTTCTCAGCGGCTTTTCCGGCGTAGGGGGCGGTGGCTGCTGAAACTGTTTTTCGATCGACCTCGATGATTCAGGCTGACTCAGAAACAACACCAACTGCTGGTAAGCTTCATTAATTTCTGTTAATCTTTGGTGAGCTTTTTGTTGCAGGCGATCGTTGTGGGCAAACCGATCGGGATGCCACACAAACGCTAAATCCCTGTAAGCGCGCTTAATTTCTTCTAGGGAACTTCCTGGCTCAATTTCGAGGATTTCGTAGCATCGGTTAATGTCACCCATAGGCTTCGATCGGCAGATGTTGGTAAATTGGCGTGAAGCGAAGCTATCCCGATCGGGAATCGTACTTCACATCTTCCACTATTCTCAGCCAAGCTGCACAGTAAGCCGCTCGCCGATCGAGTGTCAAGCGTCCTCAAGTCTGCGGGCCATCCCTAGGGTCGATCAATGCAGGCGGACAACTGAGTACAATGAGAAAATCCTTTCGTGCGATCGGTATTTGTGTCTGTGTCGGCAAATCAAGCTCCCATCTTCATCCTAGTTGACGGTCACTCCCTGGCCTTTCGCTCCTACTTCGCCTTCGCCAAAAGTCGAGACGGAGGCTTGCGAACGACGACAGGCATTCCCACCAGCGTCTGTTTTGGCTTTCTCAAGTCGCTGCTGGAAGTAATGGCGGCCCATGACCCCCAGTACATGGCGATCGCCTTTGACCTCGCCACACCCACATTTCGCCACGAAGCAGACGAAACTTACAAAGCCGGTCGTGCGGAAACTCCCGAAGATTTCATCCCCGATATCAAAAACCTGCAAGAACTCCTCAGCTATTTGAATTTACCTGCAATAACTGCTCCAGGCTACGAGGCGGACGATGTTTTGGGAACTTTGGCAAACAAAGCCAGCGCGGCAGGTTATCAGGTCAAAATCCTCACGGGCGATCGAGATTTGTTTCAATTAGTAGAAACCGAAAAACAAATCAGCGTATTATATTTGAGTACAGATGAACTCAGGCGATCGGGCAAAGGGAAATCCCAAGAATACGGCCCGGAAGAAGTCAAAGCCAAACTCGGTATTTTGCCCGAACAAGTAATAGATTACAAAGCTTTGTGCGGCGACAAATCCGATAACATCCCCGGAGTCAAAGGCATCGGCGACAAAACCGCCCTGCAATTGCTGGAAGCTTACAATTCCCTTGATGGAATTTATGCAGCCATCGACGAGATTAAAGGAGCAACTAAGAAAAAGCTAGAAGAAGGCAAAGAAGCTGCTTATCATTCTCAGCGCATGGCGACAATTGTCCAAGACGTGCCATTAGAAATCAACTTAGAAAATTGCCAGCTTATAGGTTTTGATGAATCCGCCTTGATTCCGATGCTTGAAAAGTTGGAATTTAAAACATTTTTAAGCAAAGTTAAACAAATTCAAAAGCGTTTTGGTGGCGTAGAAGAACCATTGACAGACAGTGGAACAGGCATCTTGCCTGTTGCAAAGGGCGGGCAAGATGCCCACCCCACAATCAATTCAACAGACAGTGGAACAGGCATCTTGCCTGTTTCTTTGGGCGGGCAAGATGCCCACCCCACAATCAATTCCTCGGAAGATGAAGCATCAGCTTTCTTCACTTTCGCAGAAACCCTAGCCGCCCAGCAGCAAAACAAACTGCCAATTAAACCCCGAATAATTCAAACAACCGAACAGTTAAACGAATTAGTCGAACTGCTGCAAACCTACACCGACAAAGCCTCACCCGTGGCGTGGGATACCGAAACTACCGCGATCGAGCCGCGAGACGCCGAATTAGTCGGAATTGGCTGCTGTTGGGGAACTGGTGAACAAGATGTAGCTTATATCCCAACCGGACACAAAACGGGCAAAAACTTGGACAAAGCCACAGTTTTAAATGCTTTGCGTCCGATTTTGGAAAGCGAGAATTATCCGAAAGCGCTGCAAAATGCTAAGTTCGATCGATCGATCCTGCGTTGTCAAGGAATTAAACTAGCAGGAGTCGTCTTCGACACCATGCTAGCCAGTTACGTAATCAATCCCGAAACCAGCCACAGTCTCAGCGAATTGTCAAAGAAATACTTAGGAATTGTCGCCAAAAGTTACAAGGAATTAGTACGAGAAAAAAACCAAACAATTGCTGACATCAGCATTCGAGAAGTAGCCGACTACTGCGGCATGGATGTTTACACTACATTTCAGTTAGTAGGTAAACTTAAAGCCAAATTGAAGGAAGCTGATGAATCTAGCTTTCCCGGAAAAACTTTGGAGGGGTTGCTGCTGGAAGTAGAACAGCCCCTAGAACCAATTTTAGCTGAAATGGAATATCAGGGGGTTCGCATAGACACAGGATATCTTAAAGAACTATCCAATGAAATGGAACCGCGATTAGCAGCAATTGAGCAGGAAATTTATAAAGCCATACCTCTTGAGGATTTCAATGCTTATCTCGCCGAAAAAATCGAACATATCGAACCAACTTTAGGCACGGTTCCTCAGAAAGTTTACGAGACCGTGCCCAGTGCAATTTTAAAGCCTTATCTCAAGAAAGTCTTGCCAAAAAACAACCTGGATTTAGCTGAGATTAAACAGAAAGTTTACAACACATCACCCAGTGAACTTTTAAAGTTGAACTCACCCTCCCAGTTGAGTGAACTTCTGTTTGACATACTCAAGCTAGACACCAAAAAGTCTCGGAAAACCCCGACAGGCTTCTACTCCACCAATGCTGACTTTCTAGAAAATTTGCAAGGAGACCATAAGGTTGTCGATGCTATCTTAGATTACCGTACCCTGCAAAAGCTTTACTCTACCTATGTAGATGCTATACCGAAGCGGGTGCGTCCCGATACTCAGCGATTGCATACTGATTTCAATCAAACTGTTACAGATACAGGTCGTCTGTCTTCTTCTAATCCTAATTTGCAGAATATTCCAATCGGTACGGAATTTTCTAAGCAAATTCGCAAGGCTTTTGTACCCGAAGAAGGTTGGCTGATGGTGTCGGCTGACTATTCTCAAATTGAACTGAGAATTTTGGCTCACTTGAGTCAAGAACCTGTATTAATTGAAGCTTATCAAAATAACCGAGATGTGCATACTGTGACGGCTCAACTGTTGTTTGAAAAGGAAGAAATAACTCCCGACGAGCGCAGGTTTGGCAAGACGATTAATTTTGGGGTGGTTTACGGTATGGGGGCGATCAAGTTTGGGCGATCGATGGGCAAGACTTCCAAAGATGGCAAGGAGTTTATTGCTAAATTTAACGCTCGCTATAGTAAAGTTTTTGAATATTTGGAGAAAGTAAAAAAAGAGGCGATCGCCCTCGGATACGTTACCACAATACTCGGCCGCCGTCGCTACTTAAACTTCGAGAGCGAAAGCCTCCGCGACTTAAAAGGCCGCAATCCCCAAGACATTCACTCCGATCGACTTAAATCTCTCAGCAGAGATGACGCCCAATCTTTGCGGGCCGCAGCCAACGCTCCCATTCAAGGTTCCAGTGCTGATATCATTAAACTTGCCATGATTGAGGTACACAAAATTTTGCAAAACTATCAGGCGCGGCTACTGCTGCAAGTTCACGATGAATTAATCTTTGAAGTCCCTCCCGATGAATGGGAAGAATTGCAACCAAAAATTAGAAGTGCGATGGAAAGTGCTCCGACAATTATAAGTGCGATGGAAAATGCTCTGCCGAAAAATACAAGTGCGATGGAAAATGCGCCCGGTATGGTACCGCTGATAGTTGACATCCACGCTGGGCAAAATTGGATGGAAACTAAATAAAACACAGAAATATGAGCCAACTTAAAATCGCCATTTTCCCCAAAATAAAAACCTTAAGTGCAGTTGCTCTGCTATTGCTACTATTTGGTTGTCCGCAAAAGTTTGCACCGAATAACTATGCTGTCAAGCGAGTCAGCGACGGCGATACCCTTGTCGCCAGTGATGCCGCCGGGAAAGATATAAAAGTGCGTTTTGCCTGTGTAGATGCACCGGAAATCTCGCACGGCGAACCAATTAGCAAAGCATCAAATAAAAATCAATTCAAGTGGGGAAATCTAGCGCACCAAAGAATGCAGCAGCTTGTCAAACAAGGGGGCGGTCGCGTTGTTTTGACCGTCACCGATACTGACCGCTACGGCCGCAAAGTTAGCGAAGTTCGCTTGCCAAATGGTACATTTGCCCAAGAAGTTTTGATCCGCGAAGGATTAGCAATGGTTTACCGTCCTTACTTGAAAAATTGTCCGAGTGCAAGTGTTCTGGAACAAGCGGAAGCCGAAGCTAAGAAAAATCGCCGCGGCGTTTGGGGAGATTCTAAGTTTGTTCCTGCGTGGGATTTTCGCAAGAAATGATTTAGTCATTGGTTATTGGTTATTGGTGGTTGACAGTTGACTGTTAACTGTTACCAGTTCTCCATGCCCCATGCCCCACGCCCAATTCTCCATGCCCTATGCCCTATGCCCAATTCCCAATTCCCCAACAAATGTGATAGGCTCCAGATAAACTAATAGACTGCTGACAAAAGCGGTCTATTGCAATCACCCAAAATTAACTTTAAGGGACATCAATGAATTTCAAACATCTGGTTATTTCCGGCCTTGCCCTGATCCTCGGTACTACAATCGTAGGAAATGCTATTGCTCAAGGACTGACGGACGACCAAAAAACGGTTGTTTGTCGCTTGAAAACAGAATTTGATCAGCGGAAAGGCAACGGTCAAAAATTAGTATTTGTGCCGTTGCTGGGTCAAGTTCGCAAGCAAGTTTCATCTCCTTTTAGAGCAACGCTGCATCCTAATGTGGAGTATGTTTTTGTTGCCACTTGCGACGGAAATTGCCAGGATTTAAACTTATCTCTCAAGGATGCAAGCGGTCAGGAAGTCGCTGTGAGTCAAAAAACAGGCGAACTGGCGTCAATCTCTTTTACTCCCCCATCCCAAGGCGAATATCAAATCAGTGCTAAGCCTGGGGAATGCACGACGGCAGAGGGTTGCAGTTACGGCCTGGGAATCTTCGTTCCAGCAAGTGCTAGCGTACCTAATGCTTCAAGAATTCCTGCTGAGATAGCACAATTTCGACTTTGCCAGTAGGGGAACAAGGATAGAGTTGTGGGTTGCGAGTAGAGTAGAGTTTTTAATCAGAAATCTAACTCATAACTTGCAACTTATAACTCGCAACTTATCTCGCAACCACGCCCGACGGTGAGTAGGTTCTTAATTAGTGAAACCATGCCTTTGACTGGTTTTTACTTGTTGCTTTTTTTTACTCTGAACGACTTGCCCGATCGCATCGCCGAAGGGAAGGTAGCTGAAGGCAGCCGAAGAGCCTTCTTCCTTCTGCTATAATTTGTTACGCATAACTCCTCCAAACTGTCAAGCAGATCGAGCTGTGGAACCTTGCAAAGGCCCAATAACTGCCGAAAGCTGGCTTGAAGCCAGAACTTTATTTACCCTCAGACAGGCATCAATTAGAATATAGATGGTGCCTCTCAAAGGTGACGAGTACATTGCCCATGTCTTTAACCTTAGCTTTGAAAAATCAACTGCAGAACCGTCCTCAAATAGGGTTGAAAAGTCTGTTGGGCCGCTTGGGTATCAGGCAGAAAATCGGCTGCGGATACGCCTTGGTCATTAGTATTGCCGTTTTGGGTGCTGTGGCGGGACGGGGAGTAGAATCCTATCACAAACAGCAAGTTAGAGAAAAACTAGCGATCGACCGAGATAAAGCGGAAATCCTGACAAACCTCAACAACACGGTGCAGGAAGTCAGAATTCAGCAGCAAGAGCTCGCGAGTCTGACGGCCAAACCGCAAATTTTCGATCGCGAACGATCGGAATTCCTGACTCGCGTTGCTCAGATGAGCGGAATCCTGGAACAACTGCAAACCCTACCGCCGACGAAGAATCCCGAAATTGCCCAAGACTACGAACTGCTTCAACAGTTCGTTCAAGTCAACGGCAAAACCGTAGAATCATACTTTCAACAAGTACAAAAATTGTTGGCTACTGCGAAATTATCTGCTTTGAATCCGCAACAGCAGCAGGCTTTTGGGCGGAATTTGAACAATTTTGTGGCCGGCGAAACTGCTTTGAAACTCAAACAGTTTTCCGAGGATTCAGCCCAACTGGCCGGCAACTTTCGCGAGAAAGCAGACGAGGCATTGAGAACCTACGAAAATGCCGAAAAACTCGGAACTCTCATTCTCGTTGGCTCTCTCTTGATATCAGGTGCGATCGCAGCAATTCTAGCAGCATACACCAGCGGGGCGATCGCTCGCTCCTTAGAAGCCACCACCCTCATCGCTCAGCGAGTGACAGAAGAATCTAACTTTGACCTGCAAGTACCCGTCACTACTTCCGACGAAGTGGGAAGGCTAGCAATTTCCCTCAACGAACTAATCCAAAGAGTAGCCGAATACACAGAAGAATTGCACGAAGCAAAAGTAGCCGCCGAAGCTGCCAACCGCTCGAAAAGTGCATTTCTCGCCAACATGAGCCACGAACTACGCACCCCCCTCAACGCCATCATTAACTACAGCGAAATGCTGCAAGAAGATGCTCAAGATTCCGGTTCAGAAGACTTTCTCCCAGACTTAGAAAAAATTCAAACCGCAGGCAAACACCTGCTGGATATGATTAGCGACATCCTCGACATTTCCAAAATAGAAGCAGGTCACGTCACCCTTTATTTGGAAAACTTCGACGTGGCAACGATGATTGAAGAAGTGATGACTACTGCTCAACCGCTAGTAGAAAAAAAAGGCAATTCTTTAGCACTGAAAACAAAAGGCGAACTCGGCACAATGTACGCCGACCAACCGAAAGTGCGGCAAATTCTCCTCAATTTGCTCAGCAATGCTGCCAAATTTACCGAAAAAGGCGTCATTACTATCGGCGTCGAAAGAATGAAAATTGAAAAATCAAGACCGACCAAACAAAATAAAAATAATGATATTCACTCTGGTTCAAACTACACTTCTCAAGTTTTAATGTTTCGAGTCAGCGACACCGGCATCGGCATGACAAACGAGCAATTAGAGCAGATATTTAAACCTTTTACCCAAGCTGATGCTTCAACTACCCGCAAATACGGAGGCACGGGTTTGGGATTGACAATTAGCCAGCGTTTGTGTCAAATTCTCGGCGGCGAAATTAGCGTCGAAAGCGAAGATGGTAAGGGTTCAACTTTTATTGTCAGTCTCCCGGAACGGGTGGTGATGCAGGCATGAAGTCAATCGATTTTAGATTTTAGATTTTAGATTTTAGATTAAAGAATTGAAGCCTTGACTTGCGCGAGATAAATACGTTCGGCAAGTTTCATCGGATACAGGTTTTTTATTTCTGGACGGATGAATCACGTGGCGGGTATCCTGGATGCTTGATTGTCAGGCAATATATGGATTTTGACACGGATACACGGATTAATTATTGAGCATTCGTCAATAGTCAGGAGGCAGATATTCAAGGAAAAAGAAAGAGGGAGGAAGGAAGAGGGAAATTTTAAAATGTATTGATATAGCAACCGCTTTCGTCGGTTAGGGCATAAAGTGTAAATAGCCCCAATTGCCGTGCGATCGCAAAACCCATCTCCAAAGTTTTGCTCTTAAATATCAATACTTCGGACAGTTTTTGATTACGAACCGTAGAATAAGGGTTTCAAGGCTCCAAGGCGATCGAGCTACCAACGGAAAATTGAGGGTTTCAGACTACGAAATAAAAACAGTTCGGACTATTGAAATATCAGGGCTTATGAATATTACTCGCGTCACAGTTGACTCAGCAGGCAATCAGGCCAATCAAAGTCCATCGGTATCCTCCTCTCATTCCATTTCGTCCGACGGGCGGTTTGTGGCGTTTAGATCTCCAGCATCCAACCTCGTGCCAGGGGACACTAACGCTAGTGATGATGTCTTTGTGCACGACACGCTAGCCAATACCACCACCCGTGTCTCAGTTGACTCAGCAGGCAATCAGGCGAACGGCTTTTCCGTCAGCTCCTCCATCTCAGCCGACGGGCGATTTGTGGCATTTTCCTCTAATGCCACCAACCTCGTGCCGGGGGACAGTAACAGTAAAAACGATATCTTCGTGCGTGACACACTAGCCAATACCACCACCCGTGTCTCAGTTGACTCAGCAGGCAATCAGGCGAACGACGTTTCCGTCGATCCCTCAATCTCAGCCGACGGGCGGTTTGTGGCATTTTTATCTTTTGCCACCAACCTCGTGCCGGGGGATACTAACGATAACCCTGACATATTCGTGCGGGACACGTTAGCCAATACCACCACCCGCGTCTCTGTAGACTCAGCAGGCAATCAGGGAAACAAGTATTCCGGCGAACCCTCCATCTCAGCCAACGGGCGGTTTGTGGCATTTAGGTCTTTTGCCACCAACCTCGTGCCGGGGGATACTAACGATAACCCTGACATCTTCGTGCGGGATTTGTTGACGAATACCACCACCCGCGTTTCTGTTGGCTCAGCAGGTAATCAGGGGAATAATGGGTTCGGCGAACCCTCCATCTCAGCCGACGGGCGGTTGGTGGCATTTTCTTCTAATGCCACCAACCTCGTGCCGGGGGATACTAACAATAGACACGACATCTTCGTGCGGGACACGCTAGCCAATACCACCACCCGCGTCTCTGTTGACTCAGCCGACAATCAGGCGAACGATTCCTCCGTCTTCAGCCCCTCCGTCTCAGCCAACGGGAGGTTTGTGGCGTTTTCTTCTAATGCCTCCAACCTCGTGCCGGGGGATAGTAACAATAGCCACGATATCTTCGTGCGGGATTTGTTGACGAATACCACCACCCGCGTCTCAGTTGACTCAGCCGGTAATCAGGGGAACAACGGGTCTTTTGAGCCCTCCATCTCTGCAAATGGGCAGAGAGTAGCGTTTTCATCTGAGGCCAGTAACCTCGTACCGGGGGATACTAACTTTACTTTCAATAGTCGCCTCGATGTCTTTGTTTCTGACACCGGTAGCACTCCAGGCAATAACCCTCCTGATAACAGCATCAACGGCAGTCCCGACAACGACATCCTGTTTGGCACCAGCGGCAACGACATCATCAACGGTGTGGAAGGGAATGACGTACTTATGGGTTTACGAGGCAACGATATGCTTGTCGGGGGCGACGGCAGCGATGTCCTGAATGGTGGCAAAGGTTTTGACACCCTCAACGGCGGTTTAGGAAACGATATTCTAGTCGGCGGTGGGGGCAACGATGTTTTTGTTTTAGGTGTCGGATTGGGAGTTGATACGATCGCTGATTTCGCCAACTCTCAAGATACCGTGCAATTAATCAATGGCTTGACCTTCGGACAACTATCAATTTCGTCGGGAACTGACGGCACATTAATTACAGTAACCAGCAGCGGTGAAGTTTTAGCTTCTTTGATAGGTGTTGCTCCCAATCTCATCGGTTCTGAAGATTTCATTTCGGTCTAGAGTTTGAGTTTTCCCGCTTAGTCTCACCCTGCAACCCTATAGAGATTGAAACATTCATAAAAAGGTAGATATCAGTATTTGGTTGAAGGGTAGTTTTCTTACCTAACCCTTACCCAGTATACGTTTTACTGATTTAACTATAATGTTTGTAGTTATAGCAACCGCTTTCGTCGGTTAGGGCATAAATTGTAAATAGCCCGATTTGCCGTGCGATCGCAAAACCCATCTCCAAAGTTGTACTCTTAAATATCAATACTTCGGACAGTTGTTGATTACTAACCGTAGGAGAAGGGTTTCAAGGCTCCAAGGCGATCGAGCTACCAACTAAAAATCGAGGGTTTCAGACTACGAAATAAAAACATCCAGACTATTGAAATATCAGGGCTTATGAATAATATTACTCGCGTCTCAGTTGACTCAGCAGGCAATCAGGGCAATCAAGGTCCATTGTACTACTTTTTTCCTTCCATTTCGCCCGACGGGCGGTTTGTGGGGTTTGCATCTCCAGCATCCAACCTCGTGCCGGGGGACACTAACGCTAGCGATGATATCTTTGTGCGCGACACGCTAGCCAATACCACTACCCGTGTCTCTATTGACTCAGTAGGCAATCAGGGGAACAACATTTCCACCGCTCCCTCTATCTCAGCCAACGGGCGGTTTGTGGCATTTTCATCTGAGGCCACAAACCTCGTACTGGGAGACACTAACAATAGTGACGACATCTTCGTGCGGGACTTGTTGACAAATACCACCACTCGCGTCTCAGTTGACTCAGCAGGTAATCAGGGGAACAAGTCTTCCGGCAATCCCTCCATCTCAGCCGACGGGCGGTTTGTGGCATTTTACTCTGCGGCCCCAAACCTCGTACTTGGGGACACTAACGATAGTAGCGACATCTTCGTGCGGGACTTGTTGACGAATACCACCACTCGCGTCTCAGTTGACTCAGCAGGTAATCAGGGGAACAAGTCTTCCCGCGATCCCTCCATCTCAGCCAATGGGCGGTTTGTGGCATTTGCATCTTCGGCCACAAACCTCGTACCGGGGGACACTAACAATAGCGAGGACATCTTCGTGCGGGACTTGTTGACGAATACCACCACTCGCGTCTCAGTTGACTCAGCAGGCAATCAAACGAAGGGGTTCTACAACTCCTTCGAGCCCATCGGCTCCTTTGACCCCTCCATCTCAGCCGACGGGCGGTTGGTGGCATTTTACTCTTCGGCTGCTGACCTTGTGCCGGGGGACACTGGTAATAACGTGGACATCTTTGTGCGCGACACGCTAGCCAATACCACCACCCGTGTCTCTGTTGACTCAGCAGGCAATCAGGCGAACAATTACTCCCTCAGCCCCTCCATCTCAGCCGACGGGCGGTTTGTGGCATTTCATTCAGATGCCTCCAACCTCGTGCCGGGGGATACTAACAATCGGTTCGACATCTTCGTGCGGGACTTGTTGACGAATACCACCACCCGTGTCTCTGTTGACTCAGCAGGCAATCAGGGGAATAAGGGGTCCTTCAGCCCCTCCATCTCTGCAGATGGGCGGAGAGTAGCGTTTGATTCAGAGGCTTCCAACCTCGTGCCGGGGGATACTAACAATACCGGCGATGTCTTTGTTTCTGACATGGGCAACACTCCAGGCAATAACCCTCCTGATAACAACATCAACGGCACGGACGGCAACGACATCCTGTTTGGCACCAGCGACAACGATATCATCAACGGTGTGGAAGGGAATGACGTACTTATGGGTTTGCGAGGCAACGATATGCTTGTCGGGGGCGACGGCAGCGATGTCCTGAATGGTGGCAAAGGTTTTGACACCCTCAACGGCGGTTTAGGAAACGATATTCTAGTCGGCGGTGGGGGCAACGATGTTTTTGTTTTAGGTGTCGGATTGGGAGTTGATACGATGGTTAATTTCGCCAACTCTCAAGATACCGTGCAATTAATCAATGGTTTGACCTTCGGACAGCTATCAATTTCGCCGGGAACTGACGGCACATTAATTACAGTAGCCAGCAGCGGGGAAGTTTTAGCTTCTTTGATAGGTGTTGCTCCTAATCTCATCGGTTCTGAAGATTTCATCTCGGTCTAGAGATAGTAAAGTGGTCATTTGTGAAATCACTTTTGCTCAAGGAACATGATTAAAATTGGCCAACAATCCTTGTAATTTTTGATGATTCCCAGGTTTTGACCTGGGAATATAGCAAGTCTAAAGAACAAAGCCTTGTACAACAGTAGTTTTCAAGACTCCTTCAAAAGTGCGTTCTGTCTTGTCCACCAGCACAACTACATTGCGCCCGTTCGGAGATAAACGAACTTCTCGGATTGAATAAGAGAACACCCAATCTTGAAAATTGTTTAGCGATCCGAGGACACGCTGCCGACCGTTATGATTAATTACAAGACGCATGGCCGCGCTTTCTCTGCCAGCAGAAGCATTTTTTTGCCGCTGTTCTAGGCGAATTTGTAAAGGCTTTGCTGTATTGACTCTGACGGCGACTGTCTCGCTTCCATTGGCTCCGGGAGTACGAGAAATAATGTTCAGTTTAGTTCCAGATCGAGGAGGAGTTAACTTCAAAGTTTGCCTGCTATTCCAACTTTTTTTAAGCAAGTCATCTTCGGCCATTTTAGTGCTTTTATTGGAGTCTGGCTCGCCATATTTAGTTTGGATACACCCATTTTTGATGCAGGAATTTGCAGCAACTTGGACAATTTGCAATTTTGCTTTGGGAATTCCCGCTCCTGTATCTCTGGAACTTTCTAGATACAAGTAGTAATTGCTGTCGGCGGAAAAACCCGACATCCGGTGTGCGGCACGCCAGGTACTTGCCAAAGCTTCAGGGGCTACTGCGATCGCGGCACTTGCTATAATACCTAACGAAATTAAAGGTAAAATTTTCATAGCTATATTTTCCAGGTGTGAGAGTTATAGCGGCTGTTATTGATGAGTAAAACAATAACGCTTCGGGTTTCGCTATAGGACTGTGACGCTTCTCAAGTCCTCTCTCCTATTTACATGAGTGTTTCTCCATTTTCCGCAGCAGGAGACTGTTTAAGAATGTGCAGTTTTTTCAAGTGGCACTAGAAAGCATTTTTAATATGAGAGTTGGTCTTATCTCACATCTTGCACTATTCTCAAGAACAGGCAAGATGCCTGTTCCACAAAGAGTAAATTTTCTTGTGGAACAGGCATCTTGCCTGTTCATAAAAAGCTTATTGACAACGGTGCAACATCTCAGTCTTATCCCAGAGTCCAACTTTTAGGCGCGATAGTTGCCTTTTCCCTGCGAGAGACTGCTACACAGGACGGAAATACCTATCTCAAGATAGGGGAACACCGATCCGCCCCCTCTCCGCAACTCCCTACAATGACAATTGTACGGGCGATCGAGCAATTGCCTCTACAGCAGTCATCATTTTTAATGCAGGGAATTAAAATATATGCAACCGAATAATCCAAACCAATTTACTGAAAAAGCCTGGGAAGCCCTCGCCCGCACCCCCGAAATCGTCAAAGCAGGTCAGCAGCAGCAGCTAGAAAGCGAACACTTGATGAAAGCTTTGCTGGAACAAGAATCGGGACTTGCTAGCAGCTTGTTTAACAAAGCGGGAGTTTCTGTAGCAAAATTGCGCGATCGCACTGACGAGTTTATCAGTCGTCAGCCCAAAATCACTGGAAGCGGCGGCAACGTTTATCTAGGTCGTTCTCTCGACACTTTGCTCGATCGCGCCGAAACTTATCGCAAAGAGTACGGCGATGAATTTATTTCGGTCGAGCATTTGATACTAGGTTACGTTAAGGACGATCGTTTCGGCAAAAATTTACTACAAGAATTTAAACTAGATGAAGCCAAGCTCAAAGATATCATTACCCAAGTCCGGGGGAAGAACAAAGTGACAGATCAAAATCCAGAAGGCAAATACGAAGCGCTGGAAAAATACGGCCGAGATTTGACTGAAGCCGCGCGTCAAGGCAAACTCGATCCGGTAATCGGAAGGGATGACGAAATCCGCCGCACGATTCAAATTTTGAGCCGTCGCACCAAAAATAACCCGGTATTGATTGGGGAACCGGGAGTAGGAAAAACTGCGATCGCCGAAGGACTCGCCCAGCGAATTATCACCGGAGATGTGCCGCAATCTCTCAAAGACCGACAATTAATTAGCTTAGATATGGGCGCGTTAATTGCCGGGGCAAAATTCCGGGGAGAATTTGAAGAACGCTTGAAAGCGGTACTTAAAGAAGTTACCGACAGCAACGGCAAAGTCATCTTATTTATCGATGAAATTCACACCGTTGTCGGTGCGGGTGCAACTCAAGGCTCGATGGATGCCGGCAACTTACTTAAACCCATGTTAGCGAGGGGAGAATTGCGCTGTATTGGCGCTACAACTCTCGACGAATACCGCAAATACCTCGAAAAAGATGCGGCCTTAGAACGCCGTTTTCAACAAGTTTATGTTGACCAACCGACAGTTGAAGATACTGTCTCGATTTTGCGGGGCTTGAAAGAACGGTACGAAGTGCACCACGGGGTAAAAATTTCCGACAATGCGTTAGTGGCGGCGGCTACTTTGTCAACTCGATATATTAGCGATCGCTTCCTTCCCGACAAAGCCATTGACTTAGTTGACGAAGCAGCCGCTAAACTCAAAATGGAGATTACCTCCAAGCCGGAAGAACTAGATGAAATTGATCGCAAGGTTTTGCAGCTAGAAATGGAAAGACTGTCGCTGCAAAAAGAAAGCAATATTGCATCGGTCTACCGTTTGGAAAGACTGGAAAAAGACTTAGCCAACCTCAAGGAAGAGCAAAGCGCTTTGAATGCCCAGTGGCAATCGGAAAAAGGTGTCATTGGCAGCATTCAAAAAATTAAAGAACAGATTGATAAGGTGAATATTGAAATTCAGCAAGCAGAATTAAAATATGACCTAAACCGCGCTGCTGAGTTGAAATATAGCAAGTTAACAGAATTGCAAAAACAACTGCAAGAAGCTGAATCTCAACTGTCAGCCACTCAAACCACAGGTAAAAGTTTGCTGCGGGAAGAAGTCACCGAATCCGACATTGCCGAGATTATTTCCAAGTGGACGGGAATTCCGATCAGCAAGTTAGTTGAATCGGAAATGCAGAAACTTCTGCAGTTGGAAGATGAACTGCACAAGCGGGTAATTGGACAAGATGAAGCGGTGACGGCGGTTGCAGATGCAATTCAGCGATCGCGCGCAGGTTTAGCCGATCCAAATCGTCCGGTTGCGAGTTTTATCTTCCTCGGCCCCACGGGTGTCGGTAAAACTGAGTTAGCCAAAGCATTAGCGTCTTATCTGTTCGACACCGAAGAAGCGATCGTGCGAATTGATATGTCGGAATACATGGAGAAACACGCGGTTTCGCGGTTAATTGGTGCGCCTCCGGGATACGTTGGCTACGATGAAGGTGGACAATTAACTGAGGCTGTGCGTCGCCGTCCTTACTCTGTGATTCTATTCGATGAAATCGAGAAAGCGCACCCGGATGTATTCAACATCATGCTGCAAATTCTGGATGACGGCCGCGTTACCGATGCTCAAGGTCACACAGTAGACTTTAAGAATTCTGTGATTATTATGACATCGAATGTCGGCTCTCAATACATCTTAGATGTGGCGGGAGATAACGAAGAAATGCGGAGTCGGGTGATGGAAGCGATGCGGGGAACTTTCCGCCCGGAATTCTTGAACCGGATTGATGAGATGATTATCTTCCACGGTTTGAGTAAGACGGAACTGCGGCAGATTGTGCTGTTGCAAGTTAAGCGCTTGGAAAAACGGTTAGCCGATCGCAAAATGTCTCTGAAATTGTCGGAATCTGCGATCGACTTCTTAGCAGAAATTGGTTACGATCCGGTTTACGGTGCGCGACCTCTGAAGCGGGGAATTCAACGCGAGTTGGAAACGCAAATGGCGAAGGGTATTTTGCGGGGAGATTTTGCCGATGGCGATACCATTTTTGTGGATATCGAGAATGAAAGGTTGGCGTTTAAGCGGCTGCCGGCACAGTTGGTGACTGCTAAATAATTTGAGTAAGGTGGGCTGCGGCCCACCTTATTTTTTTGAGGCGATGGTTCTTTTTTTTACCGCAGATATAGGCGGATGGACGCGGATGGGATTGCGGGCGAGCGTTCTTAAGGGCGATCGCTTTCTGATTTATCTTTTTTCAACTGTTGGCGTTCTCGAACAGATTTCGTCAGCAGGTACGTTGCCAAACTGCTAACGGATCTGCTGTCTTCTTCTGCCCATTCTTCGAGAGCTTTTTGAATCTCTTCTGGCAAGTATGCGGTAACTCGTCCCCGTGAAGCCATTCGTTGTACTGCAAAACATTTCAACAAACTCCATCTTACGCCGTGGTCATCGCTTAAGGGCGATCGCTCCGGGATTCTTCATTTTTCTGCTCTTGGCGTTCTCTGACTGCTTTAGCTGCCACATGGGAAAGCAGGTTTGCGAGGCTTCTATCTTCTTCTTCGGCCCATTCGGACAGGGCCTGATGAACGTCTTCTGGCAGTGTAACAGTGACTCGCATTCGTGAAGGCATGGGCTGGCATGGTTTTACTTCAATTGTCTTCAATTTTACACTCTCACGTCATTAGATATATTTTTGTGTCATTTGATGTTTTTAACATCAAATTATGCTATTAGTGTATATAAGGCTCAGGCCTTAAAACGTCAGAAGCCAGCCCCTTACTGTGGAAGGTTCCGGGCTGGCTCTGGCTCCAAAAATATCAATGGAGACGAGTTCTATGTTGACATATAAAGACCGCTTGTGTTGTTGGGCGATCGCCCGTTTGTTACCCTCTGAGCAATGGATAATTGTTGCCCGCTTCCGCAGTCGTTCAGATGCAGACGGACATTTTCAGTTTCTGCGACAAACTATACCTCACGTTAAGTTTGAGGTTGTCTTCGATTTAAGCGGGGACAGCAACCGTTTATCGGCGTTGGGCAGCTCTGCCAATTCCCTCGCCAGCGTGTTATAAACTGTAATTTTCCGGTTGTTTTGAGTTGATTCAATTTGGGCGATCGCATTTTTTTTGATAAGTGCGATCGTCCTTCCTTTCTTGAGTCCCCCTCTGCTGGGACGAGAGTTTCTGCAGAATAGATTTCAATCGCCGAGTTATCTGTTGGGCTGTCTTTACTAACTTACTTCCGCACCATCACAGACTTAATTACAGCATTCGGCTGATACTTATTAGTCTGATAAAATCCCCCTTGACCAGCGCCATAAACTCCCGCAAATTGTTTCCCTTCAGCCTTGGGAACAAACATAATGTTTCTAGTTGGTTGCTTGGCAAATACAACCCCTTCTCTCATTTCATTATCCACGTTATAAGATAAAGTCGCCTTGCCGTAAATTGCCTCAGCTTGTTTCAGAGTCATTCCCGGCCCGACGCCCTGAACTGTTTTATAATTAGCATTGTCAGTCATCAAAAGTTCAATGACATCCGTATCTTTTAGCTTTGTACCCGCAGCATAAATAATCCGATATTGCACTTTTCGCGACTGGCTGACAGCCACAGCATCAAAGTCTACCATAAAAGGAGACTCTACTTTAAACTGCGCCGTGGAACCCAGAGCCTTTTTCAATTGTCCGAAAGTCATCCCCACCTTCGCCGCTCCAATTGTGCGATCGGAAATTTTTAAACTTGCAGCAGGTGTTTTTTGAGCAGTTTTTGCCGTTTCGCCCAGCTTATTTGCACCCCCTGGCGCAATAGTGGAACCGGGCTCGGAAATTAAGGTGAGGTAACTGCCGATCGCCAATAAAACAGCTATCATTGATCCAGACAAAACTTTAACATTCAACATGACTAATTCTCCTAGATTTCAAATGCGACTATCTACCCGTATCTTTTTGACTATCCTGGGCCTCACCCTCCTAGTTTGGATTCTTAGAGGTGTTGGCCTCTTGACATTCATTCCCGGTGGTGTGATCTGGATACTGATTTTGTTGTCTTTTGTTGCGGGTATCCTCAGCACTTTACTCCGTCGGTAAGCCAGCATCCGGCAAATAACAAATAAGAATTAACAATTAAAACTTAACAAATTATTTTAATTTGGATTTTTTCATTGCCTTTCCCACTGTTACATTTAACTGATCGCCGATCAGCATCACCAAAGAAGAAAGATCGAGCCACAGCAGCAACACAATAAAAGTTCCGATCGTGCCGTAAGTCCAACTGTAATTGCCCAAGTGCAAAACATAAAACCGAAATAAAGCTGAAAATAGCGCCCACAAAATAGCTGCAAAAACAGCTCCCGACAAAATAGGAATATCTGGTTGACGGCGGCTAGGCCCGTAGCGGTAAACAAAAGCAAAAGCCAGTGATACAATTCCCAAAGAAATCGGCCACCGCCACAGCCGCCAAACACCTAACAGTTGGGACTCTAAAGGGCAATTGCCGGCGAGGAGCAAGCAATTTTGAACATCTTTTAAATCGCAATTGGCGACGGACTCCAGCAGGCAACTCTGGCGGGCAATAGCTTGTACAATTAAGTCGCTGACAAAGACTACTCCCGATGCTAGAATTAATAGTATAATTGTACCGATACTCAGCGCCAGAGAAATAAGTTTTGCTTTCCAAAAGGGTCGAGTTCGATCGCTAGGGATGTCATGGATGCGATCGAGTGCAGCCATCGCCGCGCTCATTACTCCAGAAAATGCCCAAATCGCCCCAAGAAAGCTCACCGAAAACAGCCCTTTACTGCGAGTTAACAGAATTTCTTTGATTAAGCCACCAATCAACTTCCGCACGTCATCGGGTATAACTTCGCCCAAAAGACGGGCGATTTGATACAGTGTTGATTGCAAAGGTTCAAAGATAGCGATCGCAGATAAGATAGCCAACAGCCCCGGAAACAGCGCCAGCATAGAATTGTAGGCCATTTCGGCAGACAGCCCCGGCAAGCGCTGTTCTCCTGCTTTCGCGCCGACTTCCTTGAGCGTGCTCCAAGTCAAACAACGACAAAACAGCCAAAAACCATCCCATTTCCGTTTGAGAGCTCGAAGCAGCCTTAAAAGCGCCTTAAACAAAGCTAAAATCAGGTAGCGCAACCAGTAAAAAATGTTCATAGCGCACAGGCAACGGGGAAACCGAAAATGGAAAATGGATGCAGGACGATCGCGCAACTGGAAATAAGCAGCGTTACTTAATTAAGCCATTACCAATTTGCCATGGCTAATCTAAAATCTAAAATCTAAAATCTAAAATCAATATTATGGCTCAGGATGTCAGACAGTGGTTAGATGAAATCAAGCGGCTGCAACAGCAGTTAACAGAAGTTTCGCGCGATCGGGATGAGGCCGGTGAAAGTGCGGCTCAATGGCGTCAACTCTACAATACCGAAGCGGAACAGCGACGGAATGATGCCAAATTAACTCAGCAAAGCATCGCTTCTCTGGAAGCACAAATAGAGCAATTACAAAATTTTTCGCCCCTTATACCCGAAGGCGACGATGCTGGAGTTGCCCGACAGCAGGAAATCGCACAACTCCAAACAGTTGGCGAACTTAAAGCTAAGTTAACAGAAGTTCTCCAAGAGCGCGATCGGGCGATCGAACAAGTTAAACAACTCACTCAAGCCCTCAAACAAGAAGAAGCCCGTCACGCCGAAACTAGCAAAAATTTAACTAGCGCCCTCGGAGATGCCGTTGACTTGCTCGCGAAAGCCCAAAATCCTGCCCCTGCAAAAACCGAGACAGCATATTCTTTAGAGATAGTACCTGTTAGTACCGAAAATCCGGGAGAAAGTGCGATCGAAATTCGCCACAATCCCGGCAAACTTCCGCCTTCTAAAAACCAGTTACTTCAGCTACCACCTTTTGGAAGTTAGCAATATCAAATCCGGTAGCATCGCAATTATTATATAGTGCGAGCTTCTAGCTCGCGAGCTAGAAGCTCGCACTCCCAAATAAATATGAAGGAGCGCTCGGATTTGGTATGAAGCCTACTTTTCAAGCAAAAACCACAGTCCGATTGCCGTAAACTAAAACACGATTTTGTAAATGATATCGCACCGCTCTTGCTAACACAACTCTTTCTAAATCTTTACCTTTGCGAACCAAATCAGAGACTTCATCGCGGTGACTGACGCGCACAACATCTTGTTCGATAATCGGCCCAGCATCTAAATCGGGTGTAACGTAGTGGGCTGTTGCACCGATAATTTTTACCCCTCTTTCATAAGCCCTTTCGTAGGGATTTGCCCCCACAAACGCGGGCAAAAATGAATGGTGAATATTAATCACATTGGGAAAATTTCTGATAAAGTCTTGACTCAAAATTTGCATATATTTAGCCAAAACCACTAAATCAATTTTATATTTTTTAAGAATTTCTAACTGTTGTGCTTCTTGAATAGCTTTATTGTCTTTAGTAATGGGAATATACTCAAAGTCGATACCGTATTGTGCGGCAATGGGCTTTAAATTTTGATGATTGCTGATAATCAGGGGAATTTCACCTCTGATTTCTTGCGCTCGCTCTCGCCAAATTAAGTCTAATAAACAGTGATCTTGACGGCTGACCCAGATGGCGATGCGTCGAATTTTATGAGAGAAATGCAATTGCCAATTGGCTTGTAAGTCCTTGGCTATTTCACTAAAAGCAGGTGTTATTTGTTCGGTGGATAAGTCAAAATCATCTAATTGCCATTCTAGCCTACTCAGAAATAATCCAGCGGTAAAATCTGTATGGTGATCTGCGTGAATAATATTGCCGTTGTGGGAGGCGATAAAATTGGCAAGTAAGGCGACGAGTCCTTTGCGATCGGGACAGGCAATTAAAAGGGTTGCAGTAGGCTTAGTCATGGTAGAATAGCAAAAGTGTTAAGTGTTATTTTAAGCGATCTAATCGGGTTTATCGTCTAGCGAGCGATCGCCCGATCGTTAGTGAAAACAGAGAAAGCCAGTTTTTGCGATCGACTGAGTTTCTGAAAGCCTGGATCGGTTAGGGCTAAATACAAGTTTGAATCATCTTTCATCGGCGAAGGTCATTCGCTAATACACATTATGACTATCCATAGAATAGAGTACCTGATTCTTTCTGCGGTTATAAAAGATACTGAAATCTTAATAAATGTGGCATCGGATTTCAGACTCTCTCATGCTGAGCTGGTAGTAGCAGCCGATCGCTTATTTCAGAAAGGTTACATATTAGCTGGATTTCGTACTGAAGATGAAAAAATCATTGAAGATATTACCTTAAATAGCTCTCAAATTCAGGCACACTTGGATGGAAAACTCAACACTTTTTATTACTTAACTCCTCAAGGGGGAGCAAGGTGGGAAAGCTTAACTCATCCCAATTGGAATCATTATGAACAATGGTGTATGGGCTCTAGACCTGATAAAATAACTGGCTTAATTAAATCAGAAATAACCTGTTGTTCTCGGCAGATAATCGAAAAACTCATAAATTTTAGCGAACATTTACACAGCCAAACTATTATTTCAGAAACTTGTGTTTGGGAGGAAATATATTCCTGGAAAGCAACGTACTGGAAAACTTTACCGAAAGCTTACAAAGTTACTTACCAGTATCGACATTTTGAATGGTGCATCAGCCCAAATACACCCCAAGAGTGGATTGACAAAGATCGACAAGCAAGGCAGTGGTGGCACTCAGAAATTTTGCAGTGGTATACGAAGCCAGAATTAGATACAAACCCATCAAGTCTCTTTGGGGATGTAGAACTCAGCTCTTACGCAACCTTAGCAGAAACTCCGAATCCAAAAGTCGAATACTTCATTCTTGAGTTTGCTATAATAGACAACTACTACGGACTCAGAAGAGTTGGATACTCAATGCACTTATCTCATGCTGAAACAGCACTTGCAGCGGATTCCTTATTTCAGAGAGGGGAGATTAAAGCAAAGGTTTTTGCCGATGAAGATGACACCGAGGGAACTTCAAATGTTATCTTAACAAGAGCTGGCATTCAAGACCACTTAGACGGGAGACTTCTAGCTAGCTACTATTTAACTCCTCAAGGTGGCGCTAGATGGGAAGCAATGGCTCATCCTGATTGGAATAAGTTTTTCATTCTTAAATTTTATGAGGCGTTCCCTTACGAAGAGCAAATTCTAGGCACTCAGCGACAAATTATCGAACAATTGTTGGGTTTAGAGCGCTTTATTTTTGATCGTCAACATATCCGAGGAAAAGAAGTTTGGGATGTCTTGGAACCTTGGCAAGCTACCTACTGGAAAACTCTACCGCGAGGCTATCACGTTCGTTGTGAATCTCAGCCGAATGCTTCGGATGATTCGGACTTAGATTACCTAAAAGAAGGAGCTCCCCCTGAGTTAGTTGAGGAATATGAGCAAGCTATGCAAAGGTACGAAAAGATAAAGAAATGGTATACAAACCCTTCCTTTGACTAGGCTTTAACTTTACTATAAATCCTTACTTGTCATGCTGAGTGGAACGCAGTCAAGCGTTGCATCGGGCGAGATTCTTCGCGAAGCGAAGAATGACAAGTAATTTAGGACTTACGCACATGTGGTCAGAAACCGGGTTGATGGGCGAAAATACTGCATCCCGACCTTTAAAACTGCTAAAAACCAGGTTTCTATTTATGCGTAAGTCCTAAAATTAATCAGAATGACAGCTACTCAAGCCGATTTGATATAACTTCTGCTAAAATCCCATCGCCCCAGCTACCGCATCCAAACTCGGAGCAATGCCGCTTTTAAATAGATTGTTGCTGTGATTAATTGCCGTATCCGGGTCTTTCAAACCGTTACCAGTCAGCACGCAAACCACAGTCGCCCCCGTCGGAACTTGGTCTTTTACCTTCAGCAAACCGGCCACAGAAGCTGCACTCGCAGGTTCGCAGAAAATTCCTTCCTGTGATGCTAACAAACGGTAAGCGTCGAGAATTTCGGCATCGGTGACTGCAGCAAAACTGCCGCGGCTGGCTTCGGAAGCTGCGATCGCCTGTTTCCAGCTAGCGGGGTTGCCGATCCGAATCGCCGTCGCCAGGGTTTCTGGGTTCGCCACAGGCTCTCCCGTCACCAACGGTGCCGCCCCCGCCGCTTGAAATCCCATCATCTGCGGCAGGCGCGAACATTTTTTGGCTTGGTGGTATTGACAAAAACCCATCCAGTATGCTGTGATGTTTCCCGCATTTCCCACGGGAATGCACAGCCAGTCTGGGGCATCGCCTAAAGCGTCCACCACTTCAAAAGCTCCGGTTTTCTGACCTTCCAAGCGGTAAGGATTCACCGAATTTACCAAGGTCACGGGGTAGTTAACAGCCATTTCGCGGACAATTTCTAAGGCCCGATCGAAATTTCCCCCAATCGAAATCACTTCCGCACCGTACAGCAAAGCTTGCGCCAGCTTGCCCAAAGCCACGTAACCTTCGGGAATCAACACGAAAGCTCGCATCCCCCCGCGTCGGGCGTAGGCGGCGGCGGCGGCCGAAGTATTGCCGGTACTGGCGCAAATTACTGCCTCGGCACCAGCTTCCTTCGCCTTGGAAATCGCCATTGTCATCCCCCGGTCTTTGAAACTACCAGTGGGGTTGAGTCCGTCGTATTTCACCAAGACGCGCACGTCTCTACCGATGAGAGAGGCGATCGCAGGTGCTGGAATCAGGGGAGTATTGCCTTCTTGGAGGGTCACTACCGGTGTGGTTTCCGTCACCGGCAGGTAGGGGCGATAAGCTTCGATCAAGCCGGGCCAGCCGTAGGGTTTCGGCTCGGCGGCGCGGGCAGCGGAGTTAGCAGCAGAGTCAGTAGCAGGTAGAATCAGGGTCACGATGTCAATGATTTTAGGCAATGGCTAAGGAATTTACACTAAAATTTACACTAATTTTAGCTCGATCGGTTAATTTGATGTTTAATACGATCGGTTCAGGTTAAAGTAACTTAATGGTGTGAATGTGTAGATATGTCTACTCAATTACTAATGTCAAATAATTCATCCACTCTTTCCCGGCCTCAAGTTACCGCGAGCAACCCCGAAATGGCTAGTTCTTCTACCCTATCGACCACTTTTGCCCGCAAAGTAGATTTGGTAAAGTGCCCGTACCAAGCCGATCAGCAAGTTAAGTTCCTGCACTTGCAAGCAGAAATCGAATCCTTGCTGCTGGAAGTGCAAAGCCTCAAACAGCAACGCTCGATCGCTGGCTTGCGGGCTCTCGACCCGATTTCTGGCAGCAAGAGCAATTAGCAGACAATAGCGCCTAATGCTAATTGTCCGGCCCCTGTGTTATAAAAACGAATGTTTTGCTACCCGCAGTGTTTTTTGCCAAAAGTGCTAGAAATTCCTAACTGCGGATAGCGATCGCTAGCATTTGCTAAAACGCGCTTGCCTACAGCTCAACTCGTCTGCTGCTTGCTGGCAACGAGCTGACCTTTTACTGCGCTTTTTTATGCGCTAATTTTGTTAAGCCATGCTCATGGCATACGGAGAATCGAAATCAGTTTATGACAGCATCGATCGAAAAACCACTAAATTTGACATCCGCAAGTGACACCTCCAACCTGCGCCTCAAAGATATTCTCAAAACCCTGCCGCGGGAAGTATTCGTCAAAAACCCCCGCAAAGCTTGGACAAAAGTAATCGTCAACGTTTTGCTAGTTGCTGTCGGTTACTGGGGCTTAGCAGTATCGCCTTGGTATCTACTGCCCCTAATGTGGATTTTCACAGGCACCGGATTAACCGGTTTTTTTGTGATCGGCCACGACTGCGGGCACCGGTCATTTGCTAACCGCCGCTGGGTTAACGATTTAGTCGGACATATTGCATTTCTGCCGTTAATTTTTCCGTTTCACGCATGGCGGCACGGCCACAATTATCACCACAAGCACACCAATAAACTTGGTGAGGATAATGCTTGGCACCCGATGACAGCAGCAGACTACACTGGCGCGTCCAAGCCTTTACAAATAGCTTATAGTTTAATATTCGGTCGGATGTGGTGGATCGGCTCGATCGCCCACTGGGCAAAAGTACACTTTAAGTGGTGGCGCTTCAAAGGTAAACAGCAACAAGAACAAGTGCGGTTTTCAGTTTTTGTCGTTTTAATCGGTGCTGCGATCGGATTCCCGATTTTAATTGCAACCACAGGCATTTGGGGATTTGTCAAATTTTGGTTGATGCCCTGGCTGGTTTACCATTTCTGGATGAGCACTTTTACGATCGTCCACCACACAGCACCAGATATTTCCTTTAAAGAACCCGAAGAATGGAACGAAGCCCAAGCGCAACTATCGGGAACAGTTCACTGCGATTATCCCCGTTGGGTAGAGTTTCTGTGCCACGACATTAACGTACACGTTCCCCACCACCTTTCAACTGCTATTCCCTGGTACAATTTGCGCCTCGCCCACAGCAGCTTAAAGGAAAATTGGCAAGATCATCTCTACGAAACAGAATTTTCTTGGTCTTTAATGAAGCGGATTGCCGATAACTGTCACTTGTACAATCCCGCTGGCGGCTATCAAACATTGCAGGAATTTAACGCTAAAACAAAGTAAACTTTCAACGCGATAAATCCCAGAAAAACCCGGTTTGTCAAACACAACCGGGTTTTTCGATATTACAATCCGTAGCCTTTGTAAGGTGAGGAATGCGTACCCTACTGTCAGTATCACAATCTGTACCATTATTAAATCAGTCATTCCCAATCTAAAATCTAAAATCTAAAATCTAAAATCGAATGACTTTCAATCCCAATAACTGTCGCAACGAAAGCGAAGTAGAAAGCAAACTCATTGTCAGCTATCTGCTACCAAAGTTAGGCTATACGCCCGACACTTGGCACCAAGAAATCGCATTTGGGAATATTCGTCTAGACTTCCTCTCATTTGCCACCCAAGTTATACCCATAGTTGTCGAGACAGACTCACCGATGAGTGTAGTCATGGAGGCTAAACATCCGAAGGAAAATTTAGACCGCCACCGGCGAAAACTCAATCGCTATTTAACAAGTTTGAGCATCCGCTACGGACTCATAACTAACGGTAAAGAAATTAGAATTTACGAAAGAGTCGCCGATGATATTCAGCTAGTCTTTAAGTGTGCTGGACAAGACGTTGAAAATAGAATTGATGAAATTATCGCTTTAATTGGCAGAAATACTTTAAAACCTATAAAAACTCCTGATAATCTAGAACTGGAAGATAGTAAAATTAATTTGGTTAGTCCTGAGTTAATTAGCGAAGTCCCAGTACAGCCCAACAATCCCGCCACCGCAGAACCTGAGCCAAGTCAAATCTCTGAACCGGAACAAATACCTGAAAATTATCCAGTTAAGCCTCAAGTTAAATCAGATGTAACCGTTCCCCAAAAAAGCCAAAATACGATGAAAATCATTGCAGTTTACCACAATAAAGGCGGCGTTGGCAAAACTACAACAGTAGTCAATTTAGCCGCAGCGCTGAGCAAGAAAGGTAAGAGAGTCTTGGTGATAGACTTAGACAGTCAAGCCAATACAACCTTTGCGACTGGTCTAGTAAAATTTGAAGATGAAGAACAAGACGATTTGAAAGATAGTAATATTCTTCAAGTTTTGCAATCAGAAGAATTTTTTTCCATCGCCCAAGTAGCTCGCAAGTCTAATTTTTGCCATCCCGGAATAGATGTGGTTCCTTCCCATATTGATTTAATGCAATATGAAACGGAAATCAATAACCTAGATTTCAGCCGAATGATTTTAATGCAGAAATTAGCAGTAGTACAGGATAAATATGATATTGTACTGATTGATACACCGCCGTCTTTGAATCTTTACGCCAGAATTGCCCTGATTACGGCAGATTATTTAATTATTCCTTCTGACTTAAAACCTTTTGCCAATCAAGGACTGATTAATGTCAAGGATTTTATTAAAAAAATAAATGGATTCAAAAAACAAATCGGCAAACAGCCGATCGCAATTTTAGGCGTCCTCCCTTGCAAAATCTCAGCTAATGCTAAATTTGTACAGTATAGTTTGCCTAAGCGGAGGGAGACAATTCCCAAACGCTACGACCTTGAAATCATGGACAGCGTAATTTACGAGAGAGACGATTTAGCAAAGTGTGCAGAACAATTTCAAATAGTCGGGAATATGGAAATCGCCGATCCGATTTCAGTGCTGGACTTTAAGCCTGATTCCATCGCCTCCCAAGAATTTGAAATGCTAGCAATCGAAGTTTTAGAAAAAATTGGTAAAAACTAATGAAAAAATTATTTCCGTCACTGGTTGCAGTGAAAAGAATTACATCCGCAGTTCCCCGTTCCAATTTTGCTGAGCCTGATTTAGAGAAATTAGCCCGACTAATTTTAGAGTCAGGAGGATTGATTAATCCGATAATTGTCCGCCGCAACGGTATGGATGCTTACGAAATAGTAGACGGAGACTTTGAATACTACGCGGCGGCGAGAGCAAAGGAAATAGAACCTCTCAAAGGCGAGACAATCGGAGCATTCATCCTGGAAGAAGAAAATGAAGAGCTTCTCCTAGAACAACTTGAAATTCTCAGAAAAACCGCAATCATTGAGAATTTAGTTGAACTCCCAGAAACCGGGTTTTTGTACGAAAATACTTCGTCGCCGCCCGCAGATTCCATAAAAAACCCGGTTTCTTTGGTCGAAGTTCCTAATTTAGGTGAAAATGAAACTCCCGAAGATTCATCTAGTTTAGAACAGCGACTAACAAATATTGAAGCCCTGTTTGCAAGTCAAATCAATGAATTAAAAGCCGAGTACGCCCGTGAACAACAAGTTTTAGCGCAGAGTATACAAGAACTTGAAAACCGAATCTTACAACAAGTACCTCTGTTAGTTGAAGCTGGGTTAGCAAACAGAATTAATGAGTTGAAATCAGAGTCGCCACCCGAAAAACAAGTGGTGGTAGAGAGGATACCAGAAGTTGAAAACGTAGCTTCCGAATCAATGTCGCTGTTGGAAGCACTCAATACTTTAGAGAAAAATCAACTGTCGGCTAATTTGAAAGATGCTGGCTTGAAGCTTCCAGTAATCCAAATAATACTCAAAGAGCGAGATGTGCGGCCGTTTGTCTCATTTGCAAATGTGGTGGAACGTGTTAAAGGGTTAACCGACAAAACAATGATTAAAATAATTGACAAGTGGCAAAAATACTCATAACTCGCAACTCCTGCGGCTACTCGCAACTTTGACTCAGTGAGTCTCTACTCCAAAATAAGTAAAGATGAGTAAAGCAGTGGATCATTGGTGTCCCACAGCCAGTTAAACTCATCACAGTCGCTTTTTTTAGGAATTGCAGTAACTTTTGCCGTAGCACGGGCGAGGGCCCGACGCCATCGTCAGGGATGTCACCCCACGGGAAGCCGCGTAGATATACATAAATACCTACACACCAGATTTTAATGAGAAAAGGGGACTTGTAACAAGATGGATCGATCGTCCGATCAAAACCGAATAGTTGAATATTTGCGGATTAAGCCCATTAGTCACAGTCAGATTTACACTTCCCAAATTGCAGTACCAGAGCCTCAGCGGGGCGAAATTCATCGGGAACGCCGCGAAGCTCTCAGAAGAAGTCTGATCGAGCAAGGCAGCAACTTAATTCCTTTAATTGTACGCCCTACAGAAGCTTACAGCAACGAAGAAGAATATGAAGTTGTCTGCGGCTCAGATTGGTGTATTGTTGCTAAAGAACTTGGCATCGAGCAAATGTGGGCGTGGGTATTTGAAATGACCGACGAGGAGGTAGCTGTTGCTCAAGCAGAAATGGAACATTTAGCTCCGCAGCCGACTCATAAAACTGCACAAATTGAGACTCTACTGCAACAATTTGAGCTATCATTTCAAAAAAAGGTAGATAGTCTAACAAAACAAATAGAACAATCTGTTAAAAAAAATGAAGACATACTAAAAAAGCAAGTAAAAGCTCTAACTGAGCAAAACTTTGAGCGTAACCAAATAGAACAGATTAAGCATTTGCTCGAACAAGTGGAAAAAGCATTTCATGAAAAGGTAGATAAAATGGCTAAAAAAATTGAACAATCGAGCAGCAACCGTCCGCCAACATCGGCTGTTATTTCTGAGGTAAATCTTGAAGGTGCTTTGAGACAGTTGGATGAACTGGAAAAACTGCTGTCAATAAAATTAGAACGCACAGTTCAAACAATTAATCAGTTTGTTTCCGAGGCTATTGAAAACGTAGAGAAAGACCTGAAAAATCAAATTGAAACGCTCCGCCGCCAACTGGGAGCCGCAGCGACGCACTCAGAAATACAGCCCGAGGCACAACCGAAAACGCAGTCAAAAACGCAGCCTAAGAAGCAGTCGAAAGCTCAGCAGAAACCTCAGCTACCGCAGTTGCAGTTAGAGTTGCCGTTTCCGTCCCCGTCCCCAGAGGAAGACTACGAAAGTCTTTCGCTGAGACGGTTGAAGGCGATCGGCAAAGACAAGAAAGTGCGGGGCTACGCGCGCATGAAACGACCGGAAATTCTGGCGGCTCTCAGACAAACTGACGGTCAATAAAACGATAATTGCTAATAGTTAAAGACTAATTATTCGGTGTTCGATCGCGCTTTTCGGCAAAAAGCGCGATCGGGCTTTCAGAATAGTGCTCGGCAGAGATATGAAAAGCTTGCTAAAATAGACACACAACCTCTTACTCCTCACCCAGCAGCCATGTCCGCAACCGCAGAATTAGCTACTACCCAAGAAATACCAGAACAAGAGATACCAGAAAATGTTATCTTTCCTTCAGGCGATTTATACAGTGACGAACCTCCCGTGGAAACAGAACTGCATCTCCGACAAATAATCCTACTCCTCAACTGTCTAGAATGGGTATGGCGAGATAGAAATGATTTCTATGCTGCTGGAAACCTCACCATTTATTACAGTCCCAAGCAACTCAAATCGAAAGACTTCCGAGGCCCAGACTTTTTTGTTGTACTCGGAACTGAACGCAAAACTCGGAAAAGCTGGGTAGTTTGGGATGAAGAGGGAAAGTACCCAAATATTATCATTGAAATCCTGTCTCCCAAAACAGCGGATATAGACAAAAACTTTAAGAAACAACTCTATCAAGATACTTTTCGCACTCACGACTACTTTTGGTTTGACCCAGAAACTTTAGAAGTAGCTGGGTTTCATTTAGTTGACGGGGAATATGAAGCAATCGCACCAAACGAATTCGGGCATCTGCGGAGTCAACAACTCGATTTGAGTCTCGGAATTTGCGAGGGAAAATTGCGTTTGTTTACAGCAGAAGGAGAGCTTGTCCCTACTCCTCAAGAATTTGCAGAATGCGAGACTCAACGAGCCGATCGCCTGGCCGCGAAACTGCGAGAATTAAATATTGATCCCGATACAATTTAGCGATCGTCCTTTCATTCAATTTTCCTGTATTGTAAGCTGGTTTAGGCGATCGCATATCCCGTATGTTGCCGAACATGATACGGATGAAACCCTAAAACAATCTTGTCTTTAGGCACTCCTAATTCTACAAGTTCTGCGGTAATTCCCGTTTCTATACCATCTTGTTGAATCCAAATTTTGCCGTCCCTAATTTCCACATGAACGATACACCCGTGAATTCTTTGAGGCCCTTGCCAACCTTCGTGTAGCAGTAAAAAATTGTTTTGTTCGCGGTCAACAATAACGCTGTTTTTTACTTGCCCGTATTGGTAAGGAATCTGGGCATAACTATCTAAGATGTTCTGAATAAATTGGCGATATTCATCTAGTCTATCCATCTGACAATTATCTCCTTTGATGAATCAAAAACAATTAATTTTAGTCTTTTTTTTCGCAACAAAAGTTGCCCCAGTGGCTCAGAGAAAATATCTAGATAAACTTCTTCCCGAACAGCCAGATATATATTCCGTTCTGGTTCCGAAAGCTCTAGGATATCTTCGTAGACAATATACTGTCCCAAAGCTTCTTCTAAGTCATGAACGGGTGAAATACTCAAAAAACTTTTTACTTCTACAGCAATTTTGCGACCTTGCTTTTCGGCAGCCAGTATTTTTTCTGCACCCAAATCGACGAAGAGTGAACGATCGCCAATTTCTAGGGTTAGCGGATCGTTTGTTATCGTCCACCCGTCTTTTTCTAGCGCTGTTCGGACATTATTGTGGTAGATGTCTTTTGCTGGCATATTCTAAGCTGAACTATCAAATCTCACCCTAATTATAGAATAACACAAGACTTTTGAACACTGATAACTCATCAATTCAAACTACTTATTGCCGCGTGTATCGGTGCTTCACCCCAATCGGAAAATACTCCGCATCGCCCGTCTCCGTTAATGTCACCACCGGTAACTGATATTCGGGCGGCACATAATTAGCAAATTCGCTGTTTAGCCGCCGCAATTGTGCGAGAATTGAAGATGCGATCGCCTGCTGCATCTCCTCATCGCCCTCCACCCCCGCTGCTAATTCCACAACCACCGATAAAAACCGATTTTGATCCCCATCTTCCTTGACTTGCAGTACAAATTTTCCCGTCACCCATTCCCGAATGGTGGGAACTTCTAAACCTACGGTGACATTTTCCGGGTAAATGTTAGCACCGAAGTAGGAAACCGTAAAGTGCGTTAGCGAAGCCCTCGAAGAGGATCGCCCAAATACATAGACAAATGGCAAGCAGCGAATTCCTCTGGGGAACTCAGAAACTTTCATAGCTGCTGCTTGCTGCAAACGTGCCACAGGGTTAAATCCCCATTCAGCCAAAAAATTGAGCATTGCTTCGTAACAAATTAAACCGCCGTTATCGGAGATGTGATAGCGTATTAGCGGGATGCCGTTGTCGCCAGAAAATAACAGCGTGCCGTCATTATTCACTTCAAAAAAGCGGCTTTTCGGATCGTACTGCACCAGCGTTGGCAACCGCGATTCCCCGAATAAATTGCGTGCTGCTTCGGGATTGTTTGCTAAAAAGCGACGGATGCAAATGCTCAGCGGTGTCTCGTTGCCCAAAACCCCCGCATCCGCAGTACCGTAAAGGCTCGCAGAGTTGTAATATAGATTGTCAGAATTAGTGCGATCGCTCACCAAACTCCGCCATTCTTCGCTAAACACTTCCCCCGCAAACACCATCTTAATTCGATATTTTTGCCACTCCACACCCCCAGCAATTCCGCTATCAATCACATCCTTGATAAATGGCGGATATCCCAACAAAACTACTTGCTCAAAATGCTCCCCAAGTTCCTGCACAACTCGGAATATTTCAGTCTTATTATTCCCAGGCGTCACAACTGTAACTGGATACCCTTTACTCGCTAGATAGCGGCAGCAATTGGCCGTGTACATTCCGCCTACCCAAGTTCCCAACGCAAAGCAAATGACAGCTAAAGTTGAGCGAGTATCGGCGTAAAAACTGTCGTGAAATATTTGTTCAAAACGAGCGGCAATTTGCAACTCGTCGCTGATAAAACGCGGCCAAAATGTCGGGCTTCCTGTCGAACCAGATGAAACAGCAATGAAATCGCAAGTTTCTAATTTGCCCTGGTAGCACAACTGAGGTAGCGGGTGACAGCGTAAATAATTCTCTTTGGTAATTAGCGGCAATTTTTGGAAGTCTTCAAAGGTTTGAATTGAGGCGGGATTGATGTTATGTTCAGCTAGGAAATTCTGGTAAGCTGGTACTGTGGCCGCGACTTTTTGGAAAAGCGCGATCGCCCCGGATTCGGCAACTCGATTCTGCTGGTGTTGCAATCGTTCCTCAAGCGGCGTGCTCAAAAACTCTTCAAACGCCCCAATTGCTCGCTGACGCTGTTCTGGCTGCATGATTTGCTCCTTAAAATGGGTATTTTGCACCTCGATCGATCAAGATTCAATTAGTAGCGTTAACGACCCGATCGCACATTGGGTCGGACACAAAAAATTTGAACACATTTTGAGGTCGATCGAAAAGATGGCGCAGTCGATAAACTTCTATAGCACGAAACCGCTTTTTTAACAATAACCGCAGGTGATGACCAAGCTGCCGATCGACTAATAAACACTGACACACTGTGTCAAGATTAATTCAGCGATCGCCCACAACTCCCAGTCTCAGTCAAGCGTGAAAATCCGACGCAGCAAGTTCCCATGAACAATCCCATCTACCCCGGCATAACTCTCAACAACCACTACCGCATCGTCCGCGAATTGGGACACGGAGGCTTCGGGCGCACCTACCTCGCTGAAGATGCCCACCGATTTAACGAACCCTGCGTTTTAAAAGAATTTGCGCCCCAAGTACACGGAAGTTACGCTTTACAAAAATCCGAGGAACTGTTCGAGCGGGAAGCAGGAGTGCTCTACAAACTGCAACACAATCAAATCCCGCGCTTTCGCGAACTCTTCCGCGTCAGTATCAGCGATCGAGGCTACCTATTTTTCGTGCAAGACTACGTGCCCGGTCAAACCTACCGCTTTCTGCTCGACGCCCGCAAGCGTCAGGGTTTGCGGTTCATAGAAGCAGAAATCAATCAATTGCTGCTGCAGATTTTGCCCGTGCTCGAATACATTCACTCTCTAGGAGTGATTCACCGCGACATCTCCCCGGACAACCTGATTTTGCGGAGTTCTGACGGGATGCCAGTGCTAATCGACTTCGGCGGAGTAAAACAAGTCGCCGCCACCGTAGAGTCTCTTTTCGCTGAGGCTAACGGCACTCCCGCCCCCGCGACTCGCATCGGCAAGCTCGGCTACGCTCCCGTCGAACAGATGCAGATGGGTATCGTCTCTCCCCACAGCGATTTGTACGCTCTGGCGGCCACGGTTTTAGTGTTGCTGACTGGGAAGGAACCGCATCAATTGCTCGACAGCCATACCCTGAATTGGAACTGGCGGGCGGAATGTTCTCTGTCTCCGAATTTGTCCCTGGTGCTCGATAAAATGCTCGCTCAGCAGCCGAGCCAGCGTTACTCCTCGGCTCGCGAGGTAATGCTTGCTCTCTCCGGCAATCCGCCTTTACAGCCGCCTTTGCCACCAGCCCCGGATTTGGGGATCACGCAGCCGCCGGATTTCTCGCCTATACCCGTGCCAGCCCCCGCGCCAAAACTGCCGGGAACTCCGGTGCGAGTTGCTGCTATTGGCAATCAGCAAAAAATGCCTGGTTGGAAAATGTTTTTGTTTGTGGTGGCTGTGCTCTTAAGTATGGGGGGAGTTGGCTGGTTTGCGGGCAATTCTTTGTTAAATCTGCAATCAAAAGTGCAGAAAGTTTCCCAGCCTTCAAGCCCGAAGCAGCAGCAAGAAGATGCTTTGCAAGATCGCTTTGTAAAGCTCAAAATTGACGATCGATTCTATAACGGTTACGTCAACCTTGTGGACGAGACTTTCTATGCCAAATACCCCGAATTGGGCGGACGATTGTTAAAAGAAGGCGATGACGATCGCCAGTGGCGCGAAAGGTGGCAGAAAATCGGCGACGAGTTGCTCGACAAGCTGGAAAATCTCAGCAGCGACGCTAGAGCACGGTTGGGCACTTACGACACCACTGATATCGATCGCTGGAAAACTGAGGTTAACAAGCTGAATTTGAGCAGTCGGGCTTTGTACGATTTGGCTGATGCTAGGTTCTTTTATTGGTTTCCACAACAGCCGCGCGATCGCAATATCATTGGTTTGCCGATCGGACAAATTTGGCAAGCAATTACCGCCGACGAACTCGAAGCCTTACAAGCTGGAGCAACTGTCGAAAGCGTTGAATTTGACCGTCTATCGAAGAGCAAAAGCCTCACAGGCAATCTCAAACCCGGAGAAGGGAAAGCTTACATTGCCAGATTCGCTCAAAATCAAACTTTGCGCGTGAATTTACAAGCACCGCGCAAATCTACTCTACTGTCAATTTATACTCCGGGGCAGACAAAGGGCGCGCGAGCTTTGCTGGAAGATGCAGAGGGGCTTAGTTGGTCTGGATTGCTGGATGATACTGGTTTTTATGAATTCGTGGTAGTTTCTCAAGCATCTGAGCCGATCGCTTACGAGTTGAACCTGACGGCGGAATAACTGCTATTGACAATCAAGCATCCAGGATACCCGCCACGTGATTCATCCGTCCAGAAATAAAACACATGTATCCGATAAAGGAACCCCCGAATTTATCCGTGGGGTCGCCTCTAAAATCTAAAATCTAAAATCTAAAATCTAAAATCGATTGACGCTCTCTATCCACCCGCGTAATAATAAGGTAATACCGATCAGGTAAGTTTTCCTGTTCAAACAAAGAATATGCTGAGATTCGCGATCGTAGCTTTAGTGACTTTGGGATTAGTATTAGTGACTGCACTAGGTTTACATCCGGCCAATGCGACAGTCAGCACTCCCGAATTTTATGCTTGGAACTTTGCCTCTGTAGGCAGTAGCGAGCTGGTTTGTAAAAAGACCGTGGTAGTTCCGCAAGACCTGATAATTCCGTCATCATCAATGCACCCTGTCAGTATCACTTCTGCAATTGTGGATGAAAAGTTTTGCGCGAATTCCACTAAGCCTGTGAATTAAGGCCGTGGATAATAGGATTTCCGGTTATAGAACCATAGGAATGAGAATTAAATAACTTCCACTCTTGAAAGTGGGATGGGCGTCCCGCCCGTCCAAAAAAGACGGGCGGGACGCCCATCCCACAATAACAATTAAAATTGTAAGTTATTTAATTCGCGATCCATAGTTAAGTTATCCCTTAGTCGATTTGAGATTTTAGATTTTAGATTCACTTCACAGATGAATCTGGCAGGTTGAACCTTAATCTAAAATTTTTATCTCTCCACGACTGTTGTCTGAAAGCAAGTATCCTTTTTTGGATGAATCAGGACATTGCATCCTGATTCATCCATTGAGATAAAACTCTAGTTTTTAGTACAAACACGGACTAATTATGAACAATTAACCGGACATCATATAAGTGATAGCCTGAGTAATTTCCGCCATCCGGGCACGGAAACTGTTGGCTAATTCTTTTATGAGAAATATTAAAAATATTGTAATAAAAGTTTATCAAACGAGTCGGCCGCAGCAGTTTTCTGCTCTTGAAAGAGAGCGAAATCTTCCCAATTTGGACAGTTCTTTGATTGTGACTTAACAACCGAGGGGAAATATTCAGCCATTTGGCTAATGGTTTATTGGCTAATTAGCTGAATCATTAATTTGCTAGTTTGAGTATGCTAGAGTTAGTCAGGTTCAGATATATAGTGGCATCTGTTATCTAAGTATCATGCTCAAAATTTTGGTGATTGAAGACGACGAATTAATCCGGGAAACTCTTCTGCAACTCCTGGAATCTCACAGCTACCGGGTCATTGCGGCCGAGAACGGTCGAGTTGGGGTGCAGATGGCACTTTCGGAGATACCGGATTTAATTTTGTGCGATGTGCAGATGCCGGAACTCGACGGTTATGACGTGTTGCGGACTCTGCGGCAAAACTCGCTAGCTGCAACAATTCCATTTATTTTCCTCACGGCTCAAAGTGACAAAACCGATTTTCGTCGGGGGATGGAATTGGGAGCCGACGATTACCTGACAAAGCCGTTTACTAAGGCTGAATTGCTGGGAGCCATTGCTTCTCGCGTCTTGAAACGGCAAACTATTACTCAACCGCTGACAGTCGCGCTTCACCAAGCAGAAGCCAGACTCAAAGATTTAGTTAACGACTCCACCAAGGTTACGACTCTCTCTCCTGAAAAGTTTGCTCTCGAAGCTTTGCTGCGCCACGCTTTGGCACAAGGTGAGTTTCAGGTATATTATCAGCCGCAGGTGAATATTGCGACAGGCCAAGTTATCGGCGCCGAAGCTTTAGTGCGCTGGCAAAATCCCGATCGAGGAATAATTTCTCCCTGCGAATTTATTCCCTTAGCAGAAGAAACAGGTTTAATTATTCAGATTGGCGAGTGGGTACTGCTTTCAGCTTGCGCTCAAGCCGCTAGTTGGCTGGCGGCGGGGTTTTCGCCCTTTACAATATCAGTAAACTTGTCGGCCCGGCAGTTGTCCGACCCGGAACTCAAGGCGCGAATCGTCCAAATATTGGAAACTACAGGTTTAGAGCCTGCTAATTTAGAATTAGAAATGACCGAAAGCGCTTTGGTGGAAAATGCGACAGTAGCAGGCGCTACTTTAAACCAACTTAAAGCTCTAGGAATTCGGATTGCTATTGACGACTTCGGCACCGGTTACGCTACTTTAGGATATCTTAAGCAATTTGCTTTTGACAGTTTAAAGATCGATCGAATTTTCGTCCGTAATGCCAACGAAGATACTCAAAATGCTGCTATTACTACAGCAGTAATTTTACTGGGTCACAGTTTGAATATGACTGTAATTGCTGAGGGAGTGGAAACAGAAGCAGAACTAGATTTTTTGAAACAACATCAGTGCGATATCATGCAGGGGTATCTGTTCAGTCGCCCCGAACCAGCAGCGATAATTGAAAGTATGTTGGTGGCCGCCCCGAGTTTGTTCGGGCCGCCCCCAGCAGCACCAGGTCGCGTTGTCCCTTTTGTACCTGTGTCCGAACCCGAAAAATCTAAAAACCTTTCAATGTCGGGTCTAGGAATAGTTTGACATACTCCCCAGCGTAAACGCGCGGGGATTCTTTACGCTTCATCAAGATGTGCCACAAGTGGTCTTACCTTCTCTCTGCGTACATTTACAGTCGTGGCAATGCCCTATCCCGACTTGAAGTATATTTTTCGCAGCGTTCAAATCTCTATCTTGCTGAGTGCCACAATTAAGGCACAGCAGCGAACGAATAGAGAGGTCTATTTTGCCCCATTTAAACCCGCAGTCCGAACACACTTGACTGGTTGGCGAAGAGCGACTAATTACCCTGAATTCCCTACCTAGTTTTTCAGATTTAGCCTCACACAACACCCTAAACTCATACCATCCTTGCTGGCTAATCACTCTTGAGAGCTTGCGGTTTTTGACCATGCCAGACACGTTCAAATCTTCCAAAACAATTACTTGGTTTTCGTTAACTATTTTGGTTGACAGTTTGTGCAAGAAGTCTTTACGGGTATCTGCAATTTGGTTGTGCAATTTGGCTATCTGAATCCGAGTCTTATTTCGGCGTTTAGAGTCTTTGGGTTGCCGTGACAGCTTGCGCTGTAGTTTGCGAATCTTTCGGTCTAACTGTTTGTAGTTTGGACTTTCGGCTGTTTCACCGTTGCTCATTACTGCAAAGGTTTTAATGCCCAGATCGATGCCGCTGCTGTGGTTTTTGGCTTCGACAATATCGGGATTAATCTCTACAACAAAGCTGAGAAAATAGCGGTTAGCGCAATCTTTGATTACGGTTGCAGAACTGGGATCTGACGGCAATTCTCTAGACAAAATTGGTTTGACAATGCCAATTTTTGCTAAATAGACACATTCTGCTTTGATTGAAAACCCATTGCGCGTCAATCTTGCTGATTGACTATTTGTGCGTTTCTTGAACTTTGGATAGCCAGCCTTACGACCCTTTCTGTTTCCTTTACAGGACTCGAAAAAGTTCTTAAATGCTGTTTCCAAGTCCGAGATCGACTGTTGTAGAGGAATTGCCGAGACTTCCCCCAACCATGCCCTTTCTTCAGTCTTTTTTGCCTGAGTGATTACTGTTTTTTGAAGTTCTGCTGATTTTGGCTTTTTTTCAGATTGCTTGCAGATGGCAAGAGCGTCGTTCCAGACTACGCGAACGCAGCCAAACAACCGAGCTAGGCTCTGCTGTTGTTGGTTGGTCGGGTAAAATCTGTAGCGAAATCTTGCTTTCATGACTTGTGCTATAATTGGTCTGTTACTCGATTATATATTGGTTTACAGGCAATGACAACTATTTACCGCAAGGAACGCCATTCTGTTACAGAACTCAAAACACACTTGGTCTGCGTGACAAAGTACCGTCGGTCTGTATTTACGGGAGAAAGTCTTGATTTGATTGAAAAAACGTTTCGAGAGGTTGCCGAAAAAATGAATTTTCAAGTGCTTGAGTTTAATGGTGAAGACAATCACATTCACGCGCTGATTGAATATCCACCTAAACTTTCAATTTCTCAAATCGTGAACGCATTAAAGGGTGTTTCTAGTCGCAGGTACGGACAAGCTGGACACAAAAAACCTCATAAAGAGGCATTGTGGAGTCCTAGCTATTTTGCTGTTTCTGTAGGGGCTGCGCCTTTAGAAGTCTTAAAGGAGTATATTAGAAATCAAGAAAAGCCGGCCACTGAAGAAGGGGCTTTAAACCCAAGTTTCTGGTAAGTGTCACCAAAATTTCTGTTTTATAGGATAAAATTCTTTCTTTTACCTTCTATATTCTGCAGAAAAGTGGACGCTTCCTCATAAAAATTTGTAGCTTTTGATGATAGGCGAGTCAAAGAAGGAGATTGTTCCCCATATTGCTCTACTGCTTCCCCTTTTATGCACTAGGCACCCCTAATTGGATTATTTGAGAAAGTGTGGCGTGTTGAAATTGCGAGCTTTTATCAAGTTGCAGGAGGTAAACTCAATTAAGTTCCTACTTTGGGACTGGCAGTTTCAAGAACTGTCCAACTGGAATTGGTGCAAGCCTGTCATGGAAAGAATATTAGTGGTGGACGACGAAGCAGACTGTCAAACAGTCTTAGCAATGTACCTGGAAAGTCAAGGATATCGGGTGGAATGCGCTAATTCAGGGGTTGAGGCGCTCTCGATTTTTGAAAATGCCCCCCCAGATTTGGTAATTTCAGATGTCATGATGCCGGAAATGGACGGGTTTGAGTTTTGTCGCCGTTTGCGAACTACCCGTTTGGGACAGTTAGTCCCCTTTATATTTTTGTCGGGTCAAGGCGAGTTGGAGTCAAAAGTTGAAGGTCATTCGATCGGCGGTGACGATTATCTGGTAAAACCTTTTCAGTCTGAAGAAATCTTAGCCAAGGTAAAGGCGCAGTTAGAGCGCTCTCACCGGATTCACGCCGAAATTGTCCGCCTGCTGCAAACTTCTAGCGGTAGGGCGGTGGAACCACAATTTGTGGCAGTATTGCCACCACCTGCACCTTTGCCTTTAACACCAGCCGAGGAAAGAGTTTTTTGGGAGGTTATCCAGGGTTATACTAACAAACAAATTAGCGATCGGCTGTTTATTAGCCCCCGGACTGTGCAAGCTCATTTAGGCAGCATTTTCAGCAAATTACAGTTAGAAAATCGTGCTCAGCTTGTGAGATTTGCCCTAGAAAGAGGATACAAACCACCTCAAACTTAGCTCGGATATCAACCTAGGGTGTGCCAGCCAGGGGATTTTAGATTTTAGATTTTAGATTTTAGATTTACTCTACAGATTCATCTGGGAGCTAAAACTAGAGTCTAAAATTTTTCTTCCAAATTCAAAACACAATAAGGAAAATTAGTGCTTACGCAAACCCCCGGCCCCAAATTCGTACCTCGCAAGTTGGCACGTTCCAAATCAGCCTGCCGCACATTATTCGCCGCATCAATATTTGTCCCGGCCAACTGAGCCCCAGGAAGCCTAGTATTTGACAAAATAGCATTCTGCAAATTAGTATCGCGCACATCCGCGAAAGACATATCCGCTCCGCTTAAATTCGCACGATTCAAATTAACTCTAAACAGCAGCGAACGCCTCAAATCGGCATTCGACAAATTAGCTTGCAGCAGATAAGCTTCGCCCAGATTCGCATTAAAAAGTTTAGCACCGCGCAAATCCGCACTCGTCAGATTCGCTCGCCCCAAAAAAGCATTAGACAAATCCGCATTTCGCAGATTAGCACCATTCAATTCAGCCCCGTACATCTCCGCATTAACTAAGTTAGCATTTGCCAAATTAGCATCACTTAAATCCGCTTCTAGCAAATTAGCTTCATAGAGATTTGCTCCGCTTAAATCGGCTCCTCTTAAATTAGCTCTGTACAAGCTAGCCTTGAACAAATCAGCATTTCTCAAGTCACAGCCCTCGCACTCATTACTTTCCAGCAATTGCCTAACATGATCTGGATTTTGAGCTTTAACGGGAGCTGCCAGCCCAAACAAAGCTAAACTTGCCGTTACAGTTGCCAAGAGTTTAAGTTTCACAAACAAACCTCACTGCTACTTCAAACAAATTATACTAGCAAACTGTAGACTTTAAACCGATATCCTTCTCTCTTTTCTCTTGCTCTGCGTTCTCTGCGCCCTCTGCGGTAAATATTCAAAAAAATGATTCGCAGCCCAGGATTTATACCAGCTTCCAGCAAGGCGGGCAAAGCCCGCCCTACTTAACTTAATTAAGCTTCATCTAAAGCAGCAACACCAGGCAATTCCTTACCTTCTAGCAACTCCAAACTAGCACCGCCACCAGTAGAAATGTGGCTCATTTGTTCGCCTAAATTCAACTGTTCAACAGCCGCCACCGAGTCACCACCACCGATAATTGTGGTAGTACCAGTTTTAGTAAGTCCAGCCAAAGAATGAGCAATACCTTCAGTTCCAGCAGCAAACTTCTCCATCTCAAACACGCCCATCGGCCCGTTCCAGATTACAGTTTTGCAATCTGCCAAAGCATCTTGGAAAGTTTTTACTGAATCCGGGCCGATATCCAAACCCATCCAACCGTCGGGGATGCTTTCAACAGGAACAGTTTGAGTGTTAGCCGCCGCATCAAACTTATCAGCAACTACCACATCAGTCGGTAACAGAAAAGCAACTCCCCGTTCCTTCGCCTTAGCTTCCAAAGACTTAGCCAATTCCAGCTTGTCATCTTCTACCAAAGACTTGCCCACGTTCAAGCCGCGAGCCTTGTAGAAGGTGAAAACCATGCCACCGCCCAACAGCAGTTTGTCGCACTTTTCGAGCAGTTTTTCAATGACTCCAATCTTGCTGGAAACCTTAGAACCGCCGATTATAGCAGCTAAAGGACGCTGAGGATTGTCGATCGCACTGCCGAGATATTGCAGTTCCTTCTCCATCAAAAACCCAGCCACAGAAGGACTCAGATACTTAGTAACGCCCTCAGTAGAAGCGTGAGCCCGGTGAGCCGTACCAAAAGCATCATTGACATACAAATCGGCCACAGAAGCTAACTTCTTAGCAAATTCCGGGTCGTTTGCCTCCTCCTCTGGGTAGAAGCGGACATTTTCCAGCAACAGCACATCGCCATCTTGCATCGCCGCGACTGTAGCAGCGACTTCATCACCGATGCAGTCGTCAGTCTTTTTGACCTCTTTGCCCAACAATTCCGACAGGCGCACAGCAACCGGCGTCAAGCGCAACTTCTCCGTCACACCCTTGGGACGGCCGAAGTGGCTGCACAAAATCACCTTAGCGCCCTTGGACGCTAAATCTTGAATTGTCGGCAGAGCCGCCCGGATGCGAGTATCATCGGTGATATTGCCGTTGTCGAGCGGCACGTTAAAGTCCGCCCGCACCAATACCCGTTTGCCCGATAAGTCCGATGCCGATAAATTTGCTACAGTTTTTTTTGTCACAGGATTAACCTCCTAATATGTGTGTTTTTGTCGAATTCCGTTGAAATGGCGGCACTGGTAACTTGCACCCCGGCCTCGGACGCATTCAACCGCGCCCGTACAAAAAACGGAAGATGGAACAAACGGCACTGATTGGCTTAACCTAAACATTTTATCGGAGTCCGTGTCCCGGAGATGTGCAGTATGTTCAAGACAGTCTTATTTCCTGTAGATCAAAGCCGAGAAGCCCGCGAAGCTGCCGAAAAGGTGGTCAATATTGTGAAAACCTACGGTGCTCGTTTAGTTATTCTGTCGGTAGTCGAGCCCCCAGCCGAGGAGGCCGACGCCCCCGCGCGAGAGGTGATGACTTCCCCCGAAGCAGTCGCCAAACTTCTTTCTGAGGCCCAATCGATGTTTTCCCAGCAGGGAATTGAAGCTGAAATCATCGAACGGGAAGGCAAACCTGCTTTCACGATTTGCGATGTGGCTGACGAAATTGGGGCCGATTTGATTGTGATGGGCTGTCGGGGGATGGGTTTAACCGATGATGGGGCGTCTGACAGCGTTACCAATCGGGTGATCAATCTGTCTCCTTGTGCAGTTTTGATTGTGCCTTAGTCAGTTGTCAGTTGACAGTTGACTGTTGGCAGTTGACGGTTGGCAGTTGTTAGTTGTCATTCAAGAACTAACAACTAACAACTAACCAATAACAACAGTCAACAGTCAACTAACCAATAACAACTAACCAATAACAATAGTCAACAGTCAACAGTCAACAGTTAACAGTCAACAGTCAACTAACTAATGAAAATTCACTGGTATCCCGGTCACATTGCCAAAGCTGAACGGGCATTAAAAGAACAGCTAAAGCGGGTAGATGTGGTGCTCGAAGTCCGAGATGCCCGCATTCCATTGGCTACTTATCACCCCCAAATGCCGAGTTGGGTGGGCGGCAAGCCGCGAGTATTGGTCGTCAACCGCATGGATATGATTACGCCTCGATCGCGCGAGGCGTGGGAAACATGGTTTGAGGCCCAGGGGGAAACTGCGTATTTTACTAATGCCGAGCACGGTCACGGAGTAGACGCTGTGGCGGATGCGGTGCAGAATGCTGGGGTGCAGCTAAATAAAAGAAGGTTCGATCGAGGTATGCTGCCCCGCCCAGTCCGTGCAGTGGTGATGGGCTTTCCCAATGTCGGAAAATCTGCTTTAATTAATCGGCTGTTAGGGCGGAGAGTGGTAGACAGTGCCCGCAGAGCTGGAGTAACTAAATCGCTCCGATGGATTCGCATTTCTGACGAAATTGAATTATTAGACGCCCCCGGAGTAATCCCAACCCGAATTAACAATCAAGAAAATGCCATAAAATTAGCTATTTGCGAAGATATTGGCGAAGCAGCTTACGACAATCAAGTAGTAGCCGCGGCTATGGTAGATTTGCTCCAAGGGCTGGAGGCGGCTGATGACACGTTGATATCACTATCTGGTTTCAAATCCAGGTATAAATTAGATGCAGCCTCTAGTAATGGTGAAGGTTATCTGCACGAGGTAGCAAAAGACAGGTATAAAGGAGATGTCGAACGAACGGCGCGGCAGATGTTAAACGATTTTAGAACTGGTGTTTTAGGTCAACTTACTTTGGAGTTGCCGCCGGCTCGATCGGACTCGTAACCTACAACTAATCAGAAATGGTATTCAATAGAGAGTTGCTGACTCTGATAATGTGAACTTCGTCTCCTATGTGTAATATTTTTTCTGGTGCTTGAGGTGCGAGCCGCGTGTTAACTATCAGCCGACTAAAGTGATTTAAATGCCCTTTTTTTACCAAGTCAGGCATGATTTCCTTCTGCTTGGCTGTTAGTAGATTTTTAAAATTTAGATCGCCTGCTTTCGCCCCATAGTTTCGCGTAGATAGGATACATGGCTGACCGGGATTAATAGCTTCAAATATTACTGTTCCTATTTTAAACCTCACAATTTCATCGGCTTGTGAGAAAAGTTGGTCTTCCCAAAAAGCCGGGACATCTCCTATTTCAATATTAGCTCGCAAGCGATGGCGCATCTCGTTAACGCAAACTCTCGGAAACCAAGATGCAACTTCGGCAATTGTTTCGGTACTGATAATGCTTGGCCCTGGTGCAGCGGTATTGTCGGGAAAACCTGTCAGCAAGTTTTCAATTAACTTGACAGGAAAACCGAAGTAGTTGCTCAACCAACATTCTATTGCCAAGCGTTCTCTATCTACATGAAAAAATATTTCTTGTTCGGTGCCTTGAATTTTCAGGCCGGCAATTCTCTTTTTGATGTCAAAGGATAAGCGTAGAAAACTGACTCCGCTGTTGTGCTTAGTGTTAACCAATTCTCCTGCTGCATCGCAGATTGCAAAAGAGCGATCGCCTTCTAGAGCTCCGCTGGCTAGAATAGTTGCTTGACTGACTGCTATGCCGTCAAGGGACTTTACCGGATAGATATGAATGCTGGCGACGTAGGACATTTCGAGCCATTGATAAATAATTGTCGTTTTAGATACATTCTAGCATCCCTGTCCGCAGAAGGATGACTGCCGTTGACTTTACTAAATAAAATAGGAATGAAATAAAAATGGGTCGCTTTTTTGAAGTTTACATTAAGCCGGAGCAGCTTGTAAAGAAAAATCAAAGAAGTCTGACTGAGCTTGTGGTATATATTATGCTAACAAATACAAACAATTGAACCGAGTTATAAGCAATGACTAAAAGCGAAAGAACAGGTATGATTTCGCGACGGAATTTAATGCTGAGGGCTGGTGCAGGAATGCTAGCGGCAAGCTTGGCACCTGCGTTTTTACAAGCCGAAGCAGTAAAGGCAGAGGCAATCTCTGACATTACCCCCGACGGTGCTCTTAAGAAATTGATGGAGGGTAATCAACGCTACCTTCAGCAAAAACGGACATTTCCCGACCAAGCTCGATCGCGAGTTGTAGAAGTAGCAAAGGGTCAACATCCGTTTGCAACCATCCTGGCTTGTTCTGATTCAAGGGTTGCTCCCGAAATTATTTTCGACCAAGGATTAGGGGATTTATTTGATATCCGAGTAGCGGGAAATTTTCTCGACGATGTGGTTCTCGGTAATATAGAATATGCCACTTTAGAATTAGGGGTGCCGCTATTAGTAATTCTGGGTCACGAACGCTGCGGTGCTGTCAAAGCAGCTTTAGATGGCAAAGCTGTGCCTGGTCACATTAGCACTTTGGTGGCGGCGATTAAACCGGCAGTTGATGCCACCAAAGGTCAAAAAGGCGATGCCTGGGATAATGCAGTCAGATCTAACGTGAAAATGAATGTAAATAAGTTACAATCCTCCTCGCCTATTTTAGCTAAAGCAGTCAAAGCGGGCAAGCTTAAAGTTGTTGGGGGCCGCTACGATTTGGATAGCGGCAAAGTAGAGATAATTGCTTGATTTTGCTGGTAATTTTTACAGTTTGTAGGGGTAATGCCCCCGTGCTTACCCCGTCCGGTTCGAGGGGCAACCACGGGGGGATTGCCCCTACAAATTATTTGGTAACAAGTTTAGATCAAACCCATTTCTTGCAGGCCCCGGCGCAGGCGTTCTGCTTCAAAGGGGCGGCGCTGTTCGTGAAGGGCGATCGCTCTTTTGAATTCTGCTAAACTTTCTGGCATTTTGCCAATTTTGAGCAAGGCTACTGCCAAGTTTTGATGAGCTTCCGCGTGTTCAGGATCGATTTTAATGGCTTGTCGGTAATAGGCGATCGCATCTGCTAAATTTCCGGCTGCCTTCAGCGTCAATCCCAAATTGTAGTGACCTACTCCAAAATTAGGGTCAATTTTTAAAGCTGCTTTGTAAGCTTTTTCAGCAGATTTCAAATCTCCTTCATCTTTGAGCAAATTGCCCAAATTATTGTAAGCACCCAACTTGAGCGCCGGTAACACATCTGTATTAATAGCCGCTTGATAGTGTTCTTTTGCTTTGGCAAACTGCTGCTGCTGGCGATATGCAATTCCCAAATGATAGTTGAGTTCGTAAAGAATAGAATCATTAATGGCTTCCGCAGTCAAGCCTTTGGTTAATAAATTAATTCCCCGCCCGATTTGCCCGCTTTCTACATACAGCGCACCTAATTTGCTACAAGCATAAGCATCGTTTGGATAATAAGCCATATAGCGTTCCATTGCTGCTTGAGCTTTTTGGAATTTACTTTTTGCTGCGATCGCATCTTTTTGATAACCAGAGTGCCAAATCGCCACATCGGGGAGAGAAGCTATTGTCCATTTTGGCTCCCTCTGCAAAATCTCAGCCACGCTGTCGTCTACCATTGCGTGATAAGGGCGAGAAAAGCGGATGTCGGGGCGATTGCGAAACAAGCGCGACACTAGGGAATAGGGAGATTGAGAGGCACCGATTTCTTGACGGATGAGATTGATTAGCAGCAGCCGATCGCTCGCAATTGCCTGTTTAATTTGAGGTACAATCTCCGGTACTAAAACCTCATCGGCATCTAATACCAAAATCCAGTCGCCCTGGGCGTGCTTCAGACACTCGTTGCGCGCCACTGCGAAGTCGTCGCACCATTCAAAGTCATAAACCCTCGCCCCGGATTCTCTGGCAATTTCACGGGTGCGATCGCCCGATCCCGTATCCACCACCACAATTTCGTCAACAACACCCTTAACGCTGTCCAAAGTCCGCGACAGTGTTGCCTCTTCATTCTTCACAATCATGCACAGAGTCAGATTCATCGGGCGCAAGCTTTCCTCATTTCACAGAAATATTGTAATTTTTTTACCAGTAAAACACAAAAAGTCCCAGAAAAGATTCTCCTATTTCCCTTTTGGTTTGAGCATAAGTACCTTTCTTCCCTAGAAAAAGTGGGTTAACTCTTTTGAGATATTAAAAAGCGTCAAACTCGGAGGATTCATGAGAAATTCTACCACTTTCGGTTCCTCCCTACGGTAGAGGTGAGGGCCCGATAGCGGTTGTTATTCTAAGAACATAAGACAAGGCACGAGAAAAGTTTAAGTATTCAGGAGAAAGAGAAATGGGAATTATTGCTTGGATCGTTTTAGGACTGATTGCCGGTGCGATCGCCAAAGCCATTTATCCGGGAACTCAAGGCGGCGGTTTTCTGGCAACAACAGGTTTAGGAATTTTGGGCGCGCTAGTGGGAGGTTATCTAGGTCAAGTCTTATTGGGGACGAGCGGGGGAGCATCCTTCGGAGTAATTAGCCTACCCAGCATAGCTTTTGCAGTCGTCGGTGCGATCGTTCTACTTTTCATCTGGGGATTGTTAACTCAGCGTGCTGCATAACAAATATTGCCAATTCGGAGTCGATCGACTTTTAGGGTATTCATAAACCCGGTTTCTTGAAGAAACCGGGTTTATCATTTGTTTGTAGGCCCAGGCAGCTTACTCATTGCAAATCCGCGTTAAAAACCGCCATCAGACTCGGCAGTTGAAACCGCTGCATAGAGTCAAGCTTCGTCCGAACAGAGGGGGACTGAAGAATAAACGGGTAAAAAGCCCGGACTTGGTATCAATTAATCAATCCGCAAATTGAAAGGCAAGCGAACATAAACCCCCTGCGGGTCGTTCATCGACTTGATCACAGCTAATTCATCTTGCATTTTCTTAAATTCGGCCGTTAGCGGGTCGAGTTTGGCGGCTGGTTTCAAAACGTGAACGCCGGAAATTTTTTCCAAAATTCGCTCCTCCAAACTGCGGCGTTTTGGATATTCTTCTAACTTCCAATCGTCGCCGAGTTTAGCTTGCTTCGCAGCCTCTCTGACAGCATCTTCAAGACCGCCAATTTCATCGACTAAACCCAACTGTTTCGCCGCCGTACCAGACCACACCCTGCCTTGAGCAATTTCTTGTACCTTGTTTTTCGGCAGTTTGCGGGAGGTGGCGACTTTAGTAATAAATCGATCGTAAATGCGATCGACTACCCTCTGAATATTCGCCAATTCTTGAGGATTTTTCGGACGGGAAACCGTGTTAGTATCCGCAAAGCGGGCGGTTTTCACAACGTCCCAAGTCAGGCCGTTGTTAGCAGCCACCTTTTCGGCGTTAAACAGCATTCCAAAAACGCCGATCGAACCGGTAATCGTATTGGGTTCGGCAAAAATGCGGTTGGAACCCATCGAAATCCAATAGCCGCCGGATGCTGCTAAATTGCCCATTGAAACAATAACTGGTTTCTTTTTCCCCGTCAGCATCACTTCGCGTGCAATTACTTCGGCCGCCGTCGCGCTGCCTCCGGGACTGTTGACGCGCAAAACTACGGCTTTTACGTCGTCATCTTCTCGGATTTTCCGCATTGCTTGAGCGATGCGATCGCCTCCTACTTGAGTCGGGCCCCCTTCGCCGTCTACAATCTCTCCTTCAGCGTAAAGTATAGCAATTTGGTTTTTCTGGTTAGCATGAGTTGAGTTTTTATTCTCAGCAATTCTCGCGTAGTTTTTCAAACTAATTTGCTTGAAAGATTTGTTTTCGCGATCGGTTCCGGTGAGTTTTTTTAGTTCGGTCGATATTTCGTCAAAGTATACAACTTTATCAACTAACTTGTTTTTGAGAGCTTCGTCAGCCATCAAAGTTCCGCCATTATCTGCAAGCGCTTGCAGTTGCGGAACAGTCACTTTGCGGCTCGGAGCGACAGTTTGCAGGTATTCTCCCCACATATCTCCGAGCAACTTTTGAGTTTGCTGGCGATTTTCGGGACTCATTTTTGTGAGCAAAAACGGCTCAACGGCTGACTTGTATTTGCCGACGCGAGTCACTTGCACTCCGACGCCGTATTTTTCCAAAGCACCGGTGAAAAACATTGCCTGACTGCTAAAACCGTTGATTTCCAAAGCGCCGTAAGGATTGACTGCAATTGTATTAGCAACGGAACCGAGGTAATAATCTCGCTCGTTCCAGTCCATCTGGTAAGCAAAAATGGGTTTTTTGGCATCTCGGAAACGCTGCAATGCCGATCGAACTTCTTTGAGATTGGCAAACCCGCTGCTGCTCGAATCCGAGCTGCCTTCAAGATAAAGGCCAACGATTTTCGGGTCTTTTTTCGCATATTCGATCGTGTCTAAAACAGTCCGCAGCGTCACTGTATCGCCGGAATCTTCCGAAAGCACTTCTTCAATCGCCGCGCTAGTGCTACGGCTCGGTTTGCTGTCGGTGATATTTAAAGAAAGGTCTAATACCAATACCGACTTATCTTTAACTTGCGGGCCTGAATCTTTAGACGACGATGCCGCCAGAGCAATTAGTAGTACCAGTCCCCCCAATCCGATGCTGCCCAGCAGCAGCAGTCCTAGGAAGGTTCCCAGTAAACTTGCACAGGTATATTTTAGGAAATCTTTCATTAGATAATTGGTTATTGGTTATTGGTAATTGGGCATCGTTAACTGTTGACTGTTGACTGTTGACTGTTGACTGTTGACTGTTGACTGTTGACAGTTAACTGTTAACGATGCTGTTCGGCATTTAAAAGACGATAGTATGGTGCGTCAGTACAGAAGTGGTTCCCTTGTAAGCGTAAGTGTTCTAACTGACGCACCCTACAAGCCTCTGTTAACTGTTAACTGTTGACTAATGCCAACTAACAACTGCCAACTGCCAACTGCCAACTAAGAACTGCCAACGGCCAACTGACTCACTTTTATCTTAACCTTTCCAAAACCCCAGAATGTTTTAACTCATCCAAATTACCGCAGCCCGTACAGAACATCACGGTAGCGATTTCTGCAATTAAAACCTCAGCTAGAACCCCTGCTGCTGATTCCGATTCCGCTGCAGCTTGTAGAAACGGCCGCGCCAGTCCCGCAATATCCGCGCCAAGGGCGAGAGCCTTGGCTGCATCCAACCCGTTTTGCAAGCCTCCAGAGGCAATTAGGGGAACATCCGGCGCTACGGCGCGGGTGCTGACAATGCACTCGGCTGTCGGTATTCCCCAGTCGGCAAAGGTTGCGCCTAACCTGCGCTGCTTGCTATCTTTGGCTCGCTCTCCTTCTATTTTCGCCCAAGAAGTGCCTCCGGCTCCGGCAATGTCGATCGCACCTACCCCGGCGGCGAGCAATTTCTTTGCCATTTTTCCTGAAATACCGTTGCCGACTTCTTTAGCAATAACTGGTACTGGTAATTGATCGCACAATTTGGCAATTTTATCGAGCAGTCCTTTAAAGTTAGTATCGCCTTCGGTTTGGACGCACTCTTGCAGCGGATTGAGGTGCAAAATTAGGGCATCTGCTTCTAAAAGATCAACAATTTTTTGGCACTCTTCCAAACCGTAATTGTAGTTTAATTGAACGGCTCCGATATTGGCGAACAGTAGAATATCGGGAGCGCGGCGACGGACGGCAAATGTAGGAGCTAGTTCAGGATTTTCTACAATAATTCGCTGGGAACCAACTCCCATTGCCAGTTTGTATTCTTGAGCGACATCGGCGAGGCGATAATTGATTGTCTGGGCTAATTCTGTGCCGCCGGTCATCGAGGAAATTAGCAGGGGAACGGCTAGTTTTTTGCCGAGAAATGTGGAGGTTAAATCGATTTCGGTGCGATCGAGTTCTGGCAAACAGCAGTGTTCAAAACGGTAGCGTTCGAGGCCGCTGGTAGTTTCGCGAAATTGTACGTCTTCTTCGAGGCAAATCCGCAGGTGGTCTGCTTTGCGGGTTTCGGTTTGCGAGGGGGAGGTTAGCGGCAAGTTCACAGTGGCTATTTGGGGAAAGAGTTGTGATTTGGGAATATAGCAATTTTATTTCATTTTTGATATTTTTTTTATGAACCGCAGAGAGCGCAGAGGGCGCAGAGGAGAAGAAAGGAGAGAGGTTCGCAAATGTTGTAAGGGTTGCTGTATTATCCAGGAACAGTCAGCGGCATTCCGTTATCTGAAGGTTTCAATTTTAGTAAAAAAGGAACTGCTTTTTGCACCCATGCTTTGACAGATGGGTAATTGGCCGCATCTTCGCCAAAACAAATGTCCAGCATATCTGTGTGAATTATCCCCGGATTCAAAGGAACTGCTGCCATACCTGCGGGCAATTCTTGAGCGAGCGATCGCGTAAGTCCTTCTATTGCCCACTTGGAAGCGCAATAGGGCGCGACTTCCGGCGAAGTTGACCTTCCCCAACCAGAACTAAAGTTGACAATTATGCCACTTTTTCGAGCAATCATTGCCGGGACAAAGTGGCGAATTACATTAGCCGTACCTTTAATGTTAACATCAATTACCTGCGAAAATTCTTCGTGGCTGACATTCCAAAGAGGCGCGAGATGATTAGCTACGCCTGCATTATTAATTAACAAATCTGGCGGCTCATTTTTTGCCAGCATTTCTGTTGCCCAAGCTTTTACTCGATCGTCGTTGGTGACATCCACACAAGTAAAATGGTGGGGCGCACTATATTTTTGGTTGAGTTTTTCCACCGCTTCGGAAGAACGGGCGCATCCCAAAACTCTATGTCCCAATTCCATAAACTTTTCGGTCATGGCAAGACCAAGACCGCGACTGACTCCGGTAATTACAATTAATTTTGTCATAGATTTGTTGCTATTTTCGTCTTAAGTAATACAATACATATTGACGGGTAAATTGACAAATAGATCGCAGGGGGAAAGCATGAAAGTAAAAGCAGCAGTTGCTCGCAGTGCCGGCAAACCTTTGAGCATTGAAACGGTTGATCTAGATGGGCCGAGGGCTGGAGAGGTACTGGTGGAAATTAAAGCGACGGGTGTTTGTCACACTGACGCTTACACTCTTTCCGGTGCAGATCCTGAAGGCTTGTTTCCGGCTATTTTAGGCCACGAGGGAGCCGGGATTGTCGCAGAAGTGGGGCCGGGAGTAACGAGTGTCAAAGTGGGCGATCGGGTAATTCCTCTATACATTCCCGAATGTCGCAACTGCGAATATTGTTTGAGCCGAAAAACTAACCTCTGTCAAGCAATTCGCGTAACTCAAGGCCAGGGAGTGATGCCCGACGGCACGAGCCGGTTTTCCATAGATGGGCAGAAACTATACCATTACATGGGAACTTCTACCTTTGCTAATTATACAGTATTGCCAGAAATTGCGGTAGCAAAAATTCGCGAAGATGCTCCTTTTGATAAAGTTTGTTTAATCGGCTGCGGCGTAACAACTGGCATCGGCGCTGTCATCAATACAGCGAAAGTAGAGCCTGGTTCTAATGTGGTAGTTTTCGGTTTGGGCGGCGTGGGTTTGAATGTAATTCAAGCGGCTCGCATGGTGGGAGCTAACATGATTGTCGGCGTAGACTTGAATCCCGACAAGCGAGAGATGGCGGAAAAATTCGGCATGACTCACTTTGTCAATCCCCGCGAAGTGGAAGGCGATTTAGTGCCTTATTTAGTAGATTTAACCAAAGGCGGAGGAGATTACAGTTTTGAATGTATCGGCAACATTAATGTGATGCGCCAAGCTTTAGAATGCTGCCACAAAGGTTGGGGCGTGAGCGTAATTGTCGGGGTAGCGGGAGCCGGTCAAGAAATTAGTACCCGCCCGTTTCAGCTAGTAACTGGTAGGGTTTGGAAAGGGACGGCTTTTGGTGGCGCAAAAGGCAGAACTGATGTTCCTAAGATTGTTGATTGGTACATGGACGGTAAAATTGATATTGACAGTCTGGTAACTCAGGTAATGCCGATCGACAAAATCAACGAAGCCTTTGATTTAATGCACAAAGGCGAAGTAATTCGCACAGTTTTGACATTTTGAACAAAAATCTTTCTCTCTTCCCTCTTCCTCTGCGCCCTCTGCGCCCTCTGCGGTTAAAAAAAAATTAATTCAAAAATGAAATAGAATTAACATGATATCAGACTCCCTAAAACTGCACAAAGAACAGAAAAGTTTCGGTGGCAAACTCGGCTTTTACAGCCATCAATCCTCAACCTGCAACAGCGAGATGAAATTTGCTGTTTACCAGCCCCCCCAAGCTTTATCTCAACCCGTACCAGTTTTGTATTTTCTATCAGGTTTAACCTGCACAGAAGAGAACTTTATGGCAAAAGCGGGGGCGCAAAAATGGGCGGCCAAATACGGGTTCATGCTGGTTGCGCCCGACACTAGCCCGCGCCAGACTGGTATCCCTGGCGAAGATGACGATTGGGATTTAGGAAGCGGTGCGGGTTTTTATGTTGATGCGACAGCCGCACCTTGGAATGCTCACTATCGAATGTACAGTTATGTGGTTGATGAATTGCCGAATTTAATCGCCGAAAATTTTCCAACTATACCGGAAAAACAGGGAATTTTTGGTCATTCGATGGGCGGACACGGGGCGTTAATTTGCGCTTTGAAAAATGGATCTCGCTATCTTTCAGTTTCCGCTTTTGCGCCTATTTCCGCGCCAATGCGCTGCCCTTGGGGACAAAAAGCTTTTGCAAACTACCTCGGCAGCGACAAAGATATCTGGAGGGATTGGGATGCTAGCGAATTGGTGCTTGAGGCGCAATACAACCGTCCGATTCTGATTGACTGCGGCACGGCTGATTCGTATCTGGTTGACGGGCAGTTGTTGCCGGAAGTGTTCGCGGAAGCTTGTGCAAAAGCGGGACAGCCGCTAACTTTAAGGATGCAGGAAGGTTACGATCACAGCTATTATTTTATAGCTAGTTTTATTGAGGATCACATTCGCCATCATGCGGCTGCTTTGTGTGAGTGAACTTTAGTTTGTAGTAAGGAATTTAGTCCTTAAACCTAATTTCATTGTGCAGCGCACTCCAGGGGACTAAAAGCATATCAGCTATTTGCGATTGTCCTCTAGCCCTGTAGATATCCATAGCTTTCTCAAAATCTTCAATTCCCCCCTGTAAATCTCCTGTTCCACTTCGAGCAGTAGCACGAATCATGTAAGCTTCTACAAAGTCAGGATTGAGATTTATTGCTTCAGTAAAAGCTGCAACTGCTTCCTCGTACAGCCCCCTGCGACCGAGGTCGAATCCTTGTTCGTAAAATTCTCGAGCTTCCATCGCATTTCTTAATTATCGATCTAGTTAATTCTGGAGCGTCGATATAGAAGTTTTTAAGCAGATGAAATAGAGCAGACGGGTAAGGACACGGCAGTCCAGTTGATGGTTTGTAGTGAGGAATTTAGTCCTTAAAAGAAGGACTGAACTCCTCACTACAAACGGTTAATTAAGATCAATCGGAAATACCCAGTCTTTATAATTGCTGTCGCGATTTTCGATAATCCCGGTTAGTTTGTCCAAAATCTTTTCGGTGATGGGTCTGTTTTTGGGCAAGTGATAGTTTTCTACTCGCTTAATTGGCGTGATTTTGGCTGCGGTTCCGCAGAGGAAAATCTCGTCTGCAATCAATAGTTCTGATCTATCAACGGGTCTTTCTATGACTTCAATTCCTAAGTCTCTGGCGATTGTGATTACGCTGTCTCTGGTAATTCCTTCGAGAATATCTTGCTCGAAACCGGGAGTAACTAATTTACCGTTTCTGGCGACAAATATGTTCATTCCTGAAGCTTCGCTGACTTTTCCCTGAGTGTTCATCATAATTGCTTCGTCGAAGCCGGATTCTACTGCTTCGGTTTTGGCTAAAGCTGAGGTGATGTAGGCGCCGCTAATTTTACCTCTTAAGGGCAAACTGCGGTCTTCTTGGCGATACCAAGAGCTAATTCTACAGTTGACTCCTTCTTTGGGCAAATAGTCGGAAAGTTCTAATCCGTAGACAAAAAAGTCGGTTTCTACGTTGTGCAGTCGGGGGGCAATTCCTAAACTGGATGTGTAGATAAAAGGGCGGATATAAAATGATTTTGTTGGTTTGTTTTTCTGGACAAAATCAATAATTATTTGTTGGATTTTGCTAGCTGGCAAATCGCAGTGGAGGAAGCTGGCACTTTGACTTAATCTTTGACAGTGGCGGTCTAATCTAAATAGCAATATTCGATCGGCATTTTGGGGGTCGGGAATTCCCCGTAACCCGCCTAAAACTCCGGTTCCGTAGTGCAGTGCGTGGGTTGCTATGGAAATTTTGGCGTCGGTAAATGGGAGAAATTGGTTTTGAAAGTAGGCAATTGGTAGAAAACTATCCATGATTCAAGCTGGCGATGAGTAATGAGTCCGCGAGGAATGGTGAATTTGGTTATATTACCATAAGTTATAGCATTTGAGATTTGAGATTGAGAATGACTGATTTCATAAGGGTTTGAAGCTTGCCTACAGTTAGATTGTTTTTTAAGACTGATATTATTCTTTTGTTGTGATATCAATTTATAAAATAATATCAAGAGCGGTCACTTTGGTTGATAATTGTTTGGGGAAAAAGTGCGATCGTCTTCTGCAAGCTTCGCTAACGACTACAAACAAAAATCAACCAAGGGGCAACAATGGCACGTAAATGTTTCATCATTGAAATGGGGATGGGTATAGACCAGCACGGGCAGGAACCGACTGTAGCCTGTGCAAGGGCTGTACGGAATGCGATCGCCCATAATGCTCTGCTGGGGGTCTGGGAAGTGGCAGGTTTGACTGACCCGAATCAGATGATTGTTGAGGTGAAGGTGGCTGTTCCTTACCCGGAACAAGTGCGGGAACAGGAGGTGTTGGCGGTGCTCCCTTTTGGCAGCAAAACTCTGATTGTGGAGCAAGGAGGCATGATTGTGGCAGGAAGGGCGATCGCCTCTCTGAATGATAAAAATGATGAAATGCTAATCGCGGTGGCGGCTGTGACTGTTTTTGTGGACACTGAGGACTAATTAATTTTGTGTTGTTTGAATAAATCTGCGGTGAAGTTCGATCGCCCGATCGCACTTGCTTGTTTCCGCGATCGGGCCAACGCCTGTCTGTTAAAAAATGATTAATTTAGGCTAAGTTGTAGGGTGCCCCCGGAGAGCTCGCATGAAATACCCTAGAAAATCTGAGGCTCTGAGGCACCCTAGAATAGGTCTGTTGGATGGTAAGGTTTATTTCCGCCTACCTAGTTAATTTTGAAGTTTTAATTGATAATTTTTAATTTCTCAGGCGACCGGGTATGTAAGCAAGCCAGCAAAAACCTACGATTAAGAACAGCCACGTCACGGTAATATTGCAGCCCAACAAGTTGCGGAGAAAATCTTCCATTGTTCTCAAAAATTATAGGGTTTCAAATAATTTATTGCTGTTCCCTCTCGGAGCAGATGAGGTAGAGTCCGATCGGGTTTTAGGCGATCGGACTCTACCTCATCTACCTAATATTACGGCTTGCTGGTATCTGCCAACATTTGGTTAACCATTTGCAAGTGCGCCTGAAGGTTCGGCAACTTCTGGGTGGCCCAAGCCTTCAAGTCGGGATCTTGTCCCTGTTGAGATTGAGCCTGAAACAGAGCAATAGCCTGATTGTGGCTCTCGATCATAGCCTGCTTGTAAGCAGTGTCAAAACTTGTACCGGAGAGTCCCGAAAGTCGCTCCATCAAAGCTGTGTTCTGGGTAGTCATCTCGGTTGGCAATTCAACCTGCTTTTGCATTACTAACTGCATCAGTTCTTGATTTGCCCGAGTGTGTTCCTCAACCATTTCTTGCCCGTATTGTTTCACACTAGCACTAGAACCGCGCTGCACTGCCAATCTGCCGAGTTCTACTTCCAGCATACCCAGTTGACCTGCTTGCATGACAAAGGTTCTGTCTTTGCTGCTGAGAGAATTAGGCGAAGTTTCGCCACCTCTGGGAGTGTTGGGAGAACGACCGGGAGTGTTGTTGGTGGGGGTATTTGGAGAACGGCCGGGAGTGTTGTTGGTGGGGGTATTTGGAGAACGACCGGGAGTGTTGTTGCTGGGAGTATTTGGAGTGTTGGGAGAACCGCCAGGATTGTTGTTGTTAGGATCTGTAACAGGAGGTCCCGGAGAATTAGGATCGTTTAAGTCGTTATCAGCAAGCTCAAAAACTCGATCGCCCGACTGGTTGAAGCCGTGAGTCTGGCGGTTTAATTCTGCGAATCCCGGCACAGCTATCAAGGAACTAACGCCGGCAATTCCGGCAACTGTTACCAATTTTTTGAACAAATTTTTGCGATTGAGTGAAGTCATGAATTTCTAAGCCTCTAAGTTGTTTTCAAAAGTATGTGAAGCGAAACTATCCCGTAGGGAATCGCCAGAAACTACCGATGGGAGGGTGTACTGCCTTTCCGAAACAAGTTGATCAAACCAAACGCGCCCAAGGCACCCAGCCACCCGAAATTGTTGGGGCTATCGCGCCGAGCACTCAAAACTCCAGAATTAGTATCAGCCGGCGTCGATGTGGTACCGGTTGTACCGGTTGTACCAGTGCCAGTCGTACCAGTTGTACCGCTTGTACCAGTGCCAGTCGTACCAGTTGTACCCGTTGTACCCGTGCCAGTCGTACCAGTTGTACCCGTTGTACCGGTGCCAGTCGTACCAGTTGTACCGCTTGTACCCGTGCCAGTCGTATCGGTTGTACCGCTTGTACCCGTTGTACCCGTTGTACCGATGCCAGTCGTACCGCTTGTACCCGTTGTACCCGTTGTACCCGTTGTACCGCTTGTACCCGTTGTACCCGTTGTATCGGTACCCGTTGTACCGCTTGTACCCGTTGTACCCGTTGTATCGGTGCCAGTCGTACCGGTTGTATCGGTGCCAGTCGTACCGCTTGTACCGCTTGTACCCGTGCCGCTTGTACCCGTACCGGTTGTATCGGTGCCAGTCGTACCGCTTGTACCGGTTGTATCGGTGCCAGTCGTACCGCTTGTACCGGTTGTATCGGTGCCAGTCGTACCGGTTGTACCGCTTGTGCCTGTCGTACCGCTTGTGCCAGTCGTACCGCTTGTACCCGTGCCAGTTGTACCGGTACCGCTTGTACCGGTACCGCTTGTACCGCCAGCACCGCCGCCAGCACCGCCGCCAGCACCGCCGCCCGTACCGCCCGACTGGGCTGAAGCAGGCACTGCTAAGGAAACCGTTGCTAAACCTAAAGTACAAGCGCTTGCTAAAACAACTTTCAACAATTTAGAAGATTTCATGGTAATGCTTGCTTTTGCATAGAGTGCTGCGATCGCTTGTGATGCCAAAACCGCAGGGTCAACTTGACAGCGTAACGTGCAAATTTTATAACCTTTGCTGCGGAATAATGAAGGTAAGGGGGCAAATTTAGTCCCGTTCCCTCGATGATTTTTCCCTGATTAATTACACCGCTACGTTAACAGTTTATAAGCTATTACGTATGCTTCAAGTTCGCCATTCATCTTTAGGAATATTTGACAAAATGGCTTTTTATTTCAGGTGGTGGATGAAATTTGATTGAGCGGCAGACTAGCTCTCTCAAAATTTGTGTACGGGGGATAAAAAGCGGGTTGATCTGAAAAATTTTGGGTTGAGTAACGAGACATATAAGCATCAACCCGGTTTCTCAGACAAGCGGCCGCTTCTTCCTATAAATTTTCCCCGGCTGCAGGTGCTTTGAGCCAGAAATTATTGATTTTGTCACCATCACTTTTGGCTTAGCACTCCGCCAGATGAGTTAGTTTAAAATTTTTTTGAGCGCTATTTTTCCTTAACTTGCTGCTGGCAATTTTGCCCCTCGTAGCATACAGATCAAACTTTCTCAGGAAACTAAATTCTCTCAAAACGCCCGATCGCTCGCTCCGAGTCGCCAGAACACCTGCAACCCCGCAACAGCAAGGCTTTTGACTGGGATTTGAGTTGCCTCAAACAGCAAGGCGAACTGAGGGCTATCCGAGTCGAACCCGTGCGACATTAAATTAAGCAGGGGTGGCGCACTCGTGAGAATTGCTTGTGAGTGCGATCGGCTAAACTCTCATATAGTAAAGCCAAAACTATGCCCGATAGCGCTTATTCCCTAACACATTTCACAAGCAGACATCAAGTATGCTGTATCGAATTATTGCCAGAATTGGCTATCTAATGTTCATCGCTTTTTCTAAGTTCGCAAGTTAAAAAGCCGAAATCAGATTAATCGATGTTTGAGCAAGGAAATTACCCAAATCCTGCCCAACCAGCAACCGCAAGCCCATTGCCTTCTAGGGTCAGAATAAATTTAATATTACATCTGTCCTAGGAATGAGAAAAATGCGGTTTAAAACTTGCTTTTAGAGAGAGGAAAGTAGTTGCTTCTCGTATATAAGATTAAATTTATGTTTAATAATTAGAGGTCATTATGCCAGAACAACAATTTGACACCTTACCTTCGGAAGCACAAGAACTCCCCCAAGGAGCTAAACAAATTTTTCAGGCTGCTTTTAAGAGCGCTAGCGAAGATGGAATGAGCGCAGATGGTGCTACTAGCGTTGCTTGGAACAGTGTAAAATCTGAATATGTTCAAGGCGAAGGTGGCACGTGGCATCACAAGGGCGACGATACTAACCAAACCCGCAAATCTGTACAGTCTGGTGGCAATTAGTTATCAGGCATTAGTAATATCGTGTCCGCTAACATAACCCCTATCCGCTGTGTAGTGAGGCCTTCATTCCTCAAATTTTGATTTGGAGAACGAAGAATTCTCACTACCAACCAATTGTAGTGACGTTATTCTAGCGGGCATGATATCCTCAGTCATTAGCAATGTACTCATCACTTGTGGTTAATGCTTTACGTTGATAGCGGTTGGAATCGCGGTGAAACAGCAGTTAATGTAGCCTGTTAATAGGCTGGCGCATATCCCATTGCAATTCGGCTAAAACGAGCAAGCTAAATACCATTACGCTTCCCGTAAAGAGGAAAGACCAACCGCCCGTGTAAGGCAAAATCAAAATCCCCAACATGTGAAATAAACTTGCTGCTAAAAGCGCGCGCGATCGCACTGCAAATCCAGTCGCCAAATACCCAATTCCGCTCATTCCCAACCACAGGGGACAGAGATTCGCCAACACTTTTCCCCAACTGAGAAAAATTGCTAAATCGGTCAGCAGCAATCCTAATAACATTAGTATTACCCAACCGTAAAGCACCCAAATCAGGCGTTCTATTTTGACCCAAGAGTATGTCATGCTTACCATTGCTGCTGTACCTACGAGGCTGAGCGCTGACCACAAACCGGCTTGCAGCATCCAACTCACCGAAAAAAATTGTGCTGTGCCGAATATGGGTATCAACAGCAAGCTCCACAGCAAGCAAGTTCGATCGAGACAAGTATAAAATTGTGAATAAAATCGATCTTTGCCAAGGGGAAACTGAACCTGCCAAAGCCCTTCTAAATCCTGAACCTCGATGTTAAGCTGTTTCCGGCGCAGAGGGGGAACTGAATAATTAAAAAAGGTCATATCTGACACTATTAAAATTTACAATTATTTGCTTAGGTACTATCTCACCAGCAATCGCTCTAATTGCAATCTGTCAATCGGATTAATCTAGTTAATTGGATAATCTGTCGGCAGTAATACTTATTCGAGCGCACCAGGTAAAACAGGAATAGATAGATTGTACAAGTTGATAAAATAGCTCTTGCGACAGATGGCTGGAATATTACTTATTCGATACTTTGAAAATAGTCAACTTTGTTACAGAATTTATGCTCACTTCATCCCATCCTCTGAAACAGGTATTCCACTGCCCTGAAGAATCGGATTTTTACGCGCACTGCTTGGAAAGTTTAGTGTTAAATGCTAGTGACAATTCTCGACTTATCGTAGAGTTTGGTTCAGGAGAGGGAAGTCCAGTTATTAAGTCTTTGCTGAGAAGTGATTTTGATGGGACAATACAGGGATTTGAGCTAAATAATGTAGCGTGGAAAATTGCTCAGTCTCAAATTAAGGAATATCAACTGAGCGAAAAATACACAGTCAACAATTGCTCTTTTTTTGATTCGCCTTTATACGAGTCGGCGGATTGTGTCATCTCAAATCCGCCTTACTTGCCGGCGGTGGATGATAAGATTTACCAGCCGCTGTTGCACGGGGGGAGTGATGGTTCGACAATTGCTAAGAAACTTTTATCTTTGGGGAGCGATGAAGTGTTGCTGATGGTTTCTAGCTATTCTAATCCTGTGGGTTTGATCGATTATGCCTTGGATCGAGGCTACTCGGTTGCAAATTTTGAAATTGCACCTTTAAGTTTTGGCTATTATAGTTCGGAACCCAAGGTGAAAAGCGCGATCGCCACTCTCAGAGAACAGGGAATGGCTTTTTATTCGGAAAATATCTATCTGCTGGCTGGAGTTTTGTTTAAGAAGCACCAAAAGTCGCAAAGAGATTTGTCGATCGAGCTAATTCAGTTAATGACAGCATTTTAAAATACAGCAACAGGCAAGATGCCTGTTCCACCCTTGTCAGCAACAGGCAAGATGCCTGTTCCACCCTTTCAGCAACAGGCAAGATGCCTGTTCCACCCTTGTCAGCAACAGGCAAGATGCCTGTTCCACCCTTTCAGCAACAGGCAAGATGCCTGTTCCACCCTTGTCAGCAACAGGCAAGATGCCTGTTCCACCCTTTCAGCAACAGGCA